>JAFWXB010000271.1 GCA_017523185.1 Lachnospiraceae bacterium
ATCCAAAGAAGAATTACTTCAGAATGAATTAAAACCATATCAAATCGCAATTGAACAGGGTATTGAAATGATTATGACAGCACATATTCTTTACCCACAACTTGATGGTTCAAAAATCGTATCAAACAAAACTGGTGAAGCTGAATCCTTACCAGCAACAATGTCTGAAGCAATTATTACAGACCTTTTAAAAGAAGAAATGGGATTCGAAGGTATCGTTATTACAGATGCTATGAACATGGCAGGTATCGCTGATAAATGGGATCAAGTACAGGCGGTAGTAGTTTCAATCGCAGCAGGTGTTGACATGATTTGTATGCCATGTACACTTTACAATTTAGAAGATTTAGCAGACTTAGACGCTATCATTGATGGTGTAGAAGCAGCTGTTAGAAGTGGCGAAATTCCAATGTCAAGACTTGATGACGCTGTAACAAGAATCTTAACTGTAAAAGCAAACAGAGGAATCTTAGATTACAATGCAGAAGACTTTACATTAGAAGAAGCACAGAAAACTGTAGGTTCTAATGAAAACAGAGAACTCGAAAGAGAAATCGCAGCAGCAGCTGTAACAGTTGTTAAAAATGAAAATAATGTTTTACCATTAGCTATTACAGAAACAAGTAAAGTATTAATGATGTGCCCATACGCTAACGAACAGGCACAGATGATTATGGGATGGAACCGTGCAAAAGAAGCAGGTTTAATTCCAGAAGGTGCAGAAGTAAAAGTTGTACGTTTTGCAAATGCAGATTTAGCAGCAGTACAAGAAGAACTTGATTGGGCAGATACTGTAATTATTAACTCAGAAGTGTCAAGAGCAAACAGAATGGCATATGACCACTGGTTATCAGCAGCACCAAACGCATTTGTTGATTATTGTGCAGAAAACGGAAAAACATCTGTTGTTATGTCTGTAGACAAACCATATGATGTACAGTTATATCCAAATGCAGATGCAATATTAGCAGTATATGGATGTAAAGGTTCTTCCGTAGACGTAACAGAATCTCTCGTAGGTGGAGTTACAAATTCAAAAGCAACATACGGACCAAACATTATTGCAGGTGTAGAAGTAGCATTAGGAACATTTGGAGCAACAGGTACATTACCGGTAGATATTCCAAAATTCAATAATGAAGATGATTCTTATACAGATGAAATCGTATACGCTCGTGGATATGGTCTTACATATGAAGCATTGGTAGCTGATAAAACACAACTTAATGACCTTATTGAAGATGCATATGAAGACTACAATGAAGATGATTACAATGCAGCAACATGGACTGTATTTATGGAAGCATTAGCAGCAGCAGAAGAAGTAGTAGCAAAAAATGCAGTTACACAGTCAGAAGTAGATGAAGCTTATGCAAAATTAGATGATGCAATTGCATCTTTAATCTATGCATCTGAAAAAGTAGATTTAGGTGCTCTTATTACAGAAGCAGAAAAATTAAATGAAGAAGATTATACAGCAGAAACATGGGCAGTATTTGCAGAAAAATTAGAAGTTGCTAAATTAGCAATGGAATTAAATGTTTCACAAGAAGAAGTAGACGCAGCTTATGTAGCATTATGTAGTGCAATGATGAAACTTGAAGATGCAGTAGCAGATGAACCGGGAACAGACGAACCAGGAACAGATGAACCGGGAACAGACGAACCGTGAACAGACGAACCGTGAACAGATGAACCAGGAACACAAGAACCAGATACAGACGAACCAGGAACACAAAAACCTGATACACAAAAACCTGATACAAACAAACCATCAACAGATAACAATAATAAACCAAATAATAAACCAGGTAGTACACAGACTGGTGACAACAATATGGTTGCATTATATGTTGTATTAATGTTAGCAGGTGTAGCAGTAGTTGCTGGAACTGTTGTAAAAAGAAATAAAGCAAAATAAACCTATTTCATTAAATGCCCTAGATTTACAGAGGAGCCACTGGAGTCGATGAATTTCGGCGAAGGTGGCTCTTCGCCTGTCTAAAGAAAACAAAAATAAACGATACCTAAGATAAATAAGTGTCCTTACTTAACACTTAATGCTCCACGCATTTAAAGTGGGGAACTTATTTAATTCATTAAATTTTATAAAAATGTCTTTATAAAAATAGAATTTTATTTATAAAATTATTTATTTGTTAAATTGCACAAAAAATATAAAAAATTCTGTACAAATGTACGAATTGACAGTTAGAGAGAAATAGGATATCTTAGATTATAGGATTAGTGTCCGATTTAATAGTGTGTTACTGGTAGGCAGGCATGAACTATTCGCTTTGGGATTTATCGCTAAGAGCATAATAGGCGGGTAAGTTTGTGCTTTTTTTGTTGGATATGGAATATTATTTTTTATAGAAAACATATATTTTTGTCTGTTATTTTTTAATTACTTAAACTCACATTATATTATGAAAATGAGAAAATAATATTGTATCAGAACCTTACAGTAATACCTAAAACGTAACTATTTATCAAACAATGAAAAGGAGAAGAGAGAAATGAAAAGTTTTAGTTACACAATCAAAGATGCATTGGGAATTCACGCAAGACCAGCAGGATTAGTTGTAAGTGAAGCAAAAAAATTTGCAAGCACAATTACAATTGAAGCAAACGGTAAAAAAGCAGCAGCTACAAAATTAATGGCTATTATGGCTATGGGGGTTAAACAAGGTCAGACAGTTACCGTAACAGCAGACGGAGCAGACGAAGCAGCAGCTTGTGACGCAATGAAAGCATTTTTTGAAGCTAATCTGTAATCAAGTGCGATAGAGGGAAATATGAGAAAAGAGACAGGTAAATCAGTATATAAAGGAATTGCTCTTGGTACGATTCATGTATTAAAAAAGAATGATTATTCCGTAAGACGTGAAATTATTGAAGATACAGATGCAGAAATACAAAGAGTAAAAGCTGCTACACAAAAAGCAGGTGAAGAACTTCAGGCACTTTATGAAAAAGCGTTAAAAGAAGTTGGGGAAAGCAATGCTGCTATTTTCCAAGTACATCAGATGATGTTAGAAGATGAAGATTATTTAGATTCTATTGAAAATATCATTTGTACACAGAAAGTAAATGCAGAATATGCAACAACCGTTACAGGTGAAAATTTTGCAGAAATGTTTGCAAGCATGGACGACGAATATATGCAAGCAAGGTCTGCTGATATCAAAGATATTACAGAACGTATTGTAAAATGTCTTTGTGGTGGTGGTAATGATGGTTCTAGTTTCGATAAACCGGTTATTATTGTTGCTGATGATTTAGCTCCAAGTGAAACAGTTTCACTTGACAAAGAAAAGATTTTAGCATTTGTTACCGTTCATGGTTCTACAAATTCACATACTGCAATTTTAGCAAGAACAATGAATATTCCGGCTCTTATTGGTGTAGATATTGATATCGAAAATTTACAGACGGGCACAGAAGCTTTAGTAAATGGTTTTACAAGTGAATTTATTTTAGAACCAACAGAAGAATTAAAAGCAGAAGCTAGAATTGAAATGGAAAAGGAAGCAAAAAAACGCGAACTTTTACAGAGTTTAACAGGAAAAGAAACCATTACATTAGGTGGAAAGAAAGTAAATCTTTATGCAAACGTAGGAAGTATTGGCGATTTAGCTTATGCACTTGAAAATGATGCAGAAGGTGTTGGTCTTTTCCGTAGTGAATTCCTTTACATAGGTAGAGATTGTCTTCCAACAGAAGAAGAACAATTCAATATTTACAAACAAGCAGCTCTTAATATGGCAGGTAAAAAAGTAATTATTCGTACATTAGATATTGGTGCAGATAAACAGGCAGATTATTTGAATCTTCCACCAGAAGAAAATCCTGCACTTGGTTATCGTGCAATTCGTATTTGTCTTACAAATCCGGATATCTTTAAGACACAGTTAAGAGCATTATATCGTGCGGCAGTTTATGGAAATATTTCTATTATGTATCCAATGATTATTTCCACAGATGAAGTAAAAGCAATTAAGAAAATATCTCAGTTAGTAAAAGCAGAATTAGCTGCTGAAGATATTCCTTATAAAGATGTAGAAGAAGGTATCATGATTGAAACTCCGGCAGCTGTTATGATTAGTGATGAGTTAGCAGAAATGGTAGACTTCTTTAGTATTGGTACAAACGACTTAACACAGTATACCTTAGCAATTGACAGACAGAATGAAAAACTTGACACATTCTATAATGCACATCATCCTGCAGTATTGAAGATGATTCAAACAGTTGTGGAAAATGCACATAAAGCAGGAAAATGGGCTGGAATTTGTGGAGAATTAGGTGCAGATACAGAACTTACAGAAACTTTCGTAAGAATGGGTATTGACGAATTGTCTGTTGCACCAGGTGCTATTTTAGGTATTCGTAAGATTATTCGTGAATTAGATTAAATCTAATTGCAAAGCAAGTAAATAATAAAAATGGTGACTGTTCTAAACAAGATATATTTTATGGATATGTGTAAAATATACAACTTATGATAAACGCAGATTTTTATAAATTTACGATAATAGATAAGAATGTATGGAATAGTTACTATAATTAAGTAAACTCAAAGATGGAGGTAAATAAGCTATGTTTTCATTTTTTAAGAAAAAAGACGATGGAATCGTAATCGCTTCTCCAATCAAAGGAAAAGCTATTAGCATTACAGAAGTAAGTGACCCTACATTTAGCGAATGTATGTTAGGAAAAGGAATTGCTATTATTCCAGAAGAAGGAAAAGTTTGTTCACCGGTTGATGGCGAAGTAAGCATGGAATTTGAAACATTACACGCAGTAAGTTTAACATCAG
>JAFWXB010000028.1 GCA_017523185.1 Lachnospiraceae bacterium
ATTGTGAATCAATTGAACATATTATGGGGGTGGAAGTACCAGATAGAGGAAAATATCTTCGTACGATTTGGGCTGAAATGTCACGTATTCACAGTCATTTGTTGTGGCTTGGACTTTTAGCTGATGGTTTCGGCTTTGAAAGTTTATTTTATCAATGTTGGAGAATGAGAGAAAAAGTATTGGATATTTTTGAACTTACCACAGGTGGAAGATGTATTTTTTCCGTAAATAAAATTGGTGGTGTGTTAAAAGATATTGATACGGATATGTTACAAACAATGCTTTCTGTATTTAAAGAAATGGAAGAAGAATTGACAACAATTCGTAAGACGTTTTTATTTGACTATTCCGTACAATCTCGTTTAAAAGGAGTTGGAGTTCTTACAAAAGAACAAGCTCATAATTTAGGAGCAGCAGGACCTTTTGCAAGAGCAAGTGGTTTAACAATTGATATGCGAACAAGAGGATATGCAGCGTATCCGGATTTGGAATTTGAACCGATTACAAGTACCATTGGTGATAGTTATGCTCGTTGTGATGTGCGTATTCGTGAAATTTTCCAGTCTATTGATTTGATTCAGCAGTTAATTGGAAAGATTCCAAGTGGTGAAATTGGAGTTACTGTAAAAGGTAATCCAAATGGTGAATATTTTATGCGTGTAGAACAACCGAGAGGAGAAGCTATTTACTATTCAAGAGCAAATGGAACAAAATTTTTAGATAGAATGAGAGTAAGAACACCTACTTTTGCAAATCTTCCGGGAATGCTTGAAACATTAAAAGGAGCTGACCTTGCAGATGTTCCACTTTTGATTTTAACCATTGACCCTTGTATCAGTTGTACCGAGCGATAGGAGTAATATATGGGAAAAATAATGAATTTTAAAGGTACGGTTTTAAAGAATTTATTTTCAAAACCTGTAACAAAAAATTATCCTGCTGAACCTGCTGTTTATCCTGAACGTAGTCGTGGACATATTGAAATTCAAATAGAAAATTGTATTTTATGTGGACTTTGCAAAATGAATTGTCCTGCAGGAGCAATTACCGTAGACCGTAAAACAGGAAAATGGGCAATCAATCGTTTTGACTGTGTACAATGTGGATATTGTACGGAAAAATGCCCAAAGAAATGTTTGTCGATTGTACCAGGGTATCAGGAACCTATGGGTGAGAAGTTTGAGGCAGTTTATGAAAAGCCCATAGAAGCAAAGAAATTCCCAAAAGCAGATACACAAGTTTGTGTGTATTGTACACTTTGTGCAAAAAAATGTCCAAAATCAGCAATTATTGTCGATAGAGGAAGTAAAAAATGGGAATTGAATAAAGAACTTTGTATAAGTTGTGGACTTTGCGAAAGCAGTTGTCCAAAAAAATGTATTTCTATGGTAGAAGAAAAATAAGATATTCGTAATAATAAAAAGAACGTAAGTTCAGTTTTACCTTATATGATATGAAATAAAATTTTGTAGAGATATGTCAATAATGTTATTTATATAGTAGTCTATTAAATTACGTTTTGTATGGAGAAAATAAATAGTTATAATTGCTTTTAGAAAAGAGGAAAAAGTATGCATGAATATCATGGTGCAGTAGAAATTATTGAACATGCAGAAGCACATTGTAAAGAAAGAGGTCATAGTAAAGTGACAAAAATCCAGCTTGTAGTTGGGGAGGCTTCCGGATATTCTTTTGAAGTTGTAAAAGGATATTTTGAAGAAGCTGCAGTTGGTACAATGTGTGAAGGTGCAGAAGTGACAGTTCGTAAAACAAGTGTAATGCTTCGTTGTCCGAATTGTAATGAATTATTTGTACGAAAACCTTTAAAATATAATTGTCCACATTGCAATACGCCGGGAAATCCGACAGATGCAGGAAAAGAAATGGCAATTGATTTTATCGAAACTGAATAACCAAAAAAAGGCTGTTGCAAAATGGAAACATTCTCGGCATAATGATAATGTTGGGAATATTTTGCAATAGCCTTTTCGCATGAAAATAGAAGTTGCAGATAAAATCAAAACAATACAAAATATATGATTCTGTTATAAATAAGTAGAAAAGGTAAA
>JAFWXB010000272.1 GCA_017523185.1 Lachnospiraceae bacterium
CTATGCTTTTCTCCGATAAACAAATCCAAACGCGTAAATAATCTATGTAAGCCCCATTGCTGACGTGCACAAGAAGCTGAAAATACTTCTGATAATTGTGGAATATCACTCACTACAACAGCGAGTGGATTTTGTTCCCTTAAACGAAGATAATTAAGCAAATTTTGAATTTCTTTACTATTTGGAGTACGCAACGAAATCACACGATTTGTGTTTGGATTTCCTGTTTGTATTCTACTTAACAATACATTTTCTACAAAACGCGACCATTGATTTGATGCACCACCTCGACTTTGTTCCACGCTGTGAACCAAATTGCATAAACTTGTATCACGAAACATATAAATTACGATACTGTTATTTGTACTGTGATACGATTGCAATTCCTCCAAAATCGTCATTTCCTGTACACCCATAGAATTAATTAAAGAATCCACATTGCTAAGTACTAATGCACAACGATACTCTGACCTGCGAAGCAAACTTGTTACTTGTTCCCAACACCATGTAATTGATTGTCTTCCCATATGCAACGGACCTGCATTTTGTTGCGTATTTTGTTGCATTTGTGTCGGAGTTGCCTGTTGTGGTTGCTGTGGTGCTTCTGTTGTACGTCTTCTTCTTCTGCGACCTAACGGCGTTGTTGCAAGAATACTATCGCCTATATTAGAAGCAGATGTTGTTTGTGTTTCTTGTGTTTCTTGTGTTTCTTGTTGTTGTGGTCTATTTCCTCGCAAAATATCATAGGACTGTTCATCGTAGCAAAACAACATATCAACACTATGCAAAAAGAAAACAGCATCAAAATTTTGGTTATAACGTAAATAATGGTTTAATTCATATTCAACTTTTGACAGTTGTAACATATCATTACAAAATAAGTCATTTGTATATCCTGTTACAATATAATGCCCATCTAAGCATAATTCTCTATCAAAATAGGAATTATTTTTCCCAATCATTGATTTTCTCCTCTAAAAATATAGTCTGTAACTATAATATATCTGTTTACTTATAATAACGTGAGTTTGATAATTATAATTTTTTCATAAAAATAACATATGATTTTATCAAAAAAAGATTTACCCATTCTATTTTTTAGAAAATGCCTGTTTTTTATTTTGCTTATTTTATCAAACTCACGTTACATAAATGCATTTAGAATATTTCACAAATATTATTATGCCGGTGTCTTTACCTGTTCTGTACGATTTGGTCTTGCAATCACAGGTTCTGTTTCCGTTCTCCAAGTTTCAAAATTTGCCACTTCTACTCTATCAGAAGCAGAAGTTTCATATCCTGCAACGGTAGAAACAGGTGTTTGTGAAAAACCTAATCCTGATAATGAACCTAATACACTACGAGCAATGTCATCTCCATGTGCTTGATTTAAACTTCCATAATTTAAAATGTCTGATTCCAAACGATTTACAATAGTGCCATCTGCTTTTACTTCCGGTGTTTGTGTAATCACAATATCAAAACCTGTCACACCATTTCTTAAATGCAAACGATGTGCAGAGCGTTGGTCATTTCCCTGATAACTATGTCCAATTACGGATAAACCAAAATCGCATAACTGTCTTGTTATATCATGTGCAATTTCTCCTCTATCCTGACTTGCAAAAAATGCTTCTGCTGCAAATACGGTTGTATCTTCTACTTCTCTGCCAATTTGAAGACCTGCTGATTGAATTTCATTAAGTTCTGTAATTGTTAAACCTTGAGCATTATTCATTTGTCCATTTAAGTTCGCTAAACGATTGCTTAAGTTATCTAAATCCCCTGCTGTCCAATGATTTACATTTACTGTGGCATTTTCTTCTTCTAATGTCACCTGCTGACGAGATTGTATTTGTGTTTCTGTCATATCAAGCACTTGTCTGGTTGCTTCATAATTCATATTCCATTGTTGTTCTGCATACATAACTTCTTCGCGTAATTGAACAGCACGTTCTAATGCTTGTCTTGCTTGCAAACGAGCCACCGAAGCATTTGTAGGTATTTTTCCTGCCATAGCAATTTCTGATTGTGAGTCATTATAAGCATCAAGTACCGGTTTTAATCTTCCCGGACAAAGCAATTCTACACGATAATTAGACTGCACATCATCAAGCAACATTTGTGCTGTATTTGCATATTCTCTAGCCATACCTAAAAGTGTGTCATTACCTGCCACCATACCTCCAACCGTTGCTTCTACATTATTTAA
>JAFWXB010000273.1 GCA_017523185.1 Lachnospiraceae bacterium
AATTACTATCAATTTATTTATAAAATCTTCATGTTTTATACTATTTAATTTTGTAATTATTTTGCATATTAGGCAAAAAAGTTATATAATAAATCATAAGAGTTCATAGGAAACTATATGTTATGAACAAAAGATATAGGAGGCGTATTTTATGAGAAAAAGTTTGGGAGCAAAAGTTTACAGTATGTTAATTATACTGGTTGTCGCATTTATGGGGTATAATTTGATTTCCAATCTTGGATTGAACGAATCAAAAAATTCAATCTCCAATCTGTCAAATATTTATTTGAAAATGCAGGGAGATAATGAGGTTGTTAGTAAATATGTGGCAGAAATTCGTCTATACAGTAATTTAATTAACTTATATCCACAGGAAAGTAATCGTATGACCATGGCAGTAGAAGTGCAAGGGTTTGTAGATATTATTGATACAGCTTTTGAGGAAATGGAAGAATTAGCAGAAGATACAAATAATGCAGAACTTATAGATTCCTTAAAGATATATCGGGAATCTACCCGAGATTTAGAAGAAAATGTTTTAAATACAGCAAATTTGAAGCTGGCAGGAGATGCAGAAGGTGCACTTGCTTCTCATAGTTTGATGCGTGATAAGGTAATTGTAGTACAAGAACACCAAAACGCATTTGCAGAAAATTTAAATGATGTTGCTATAACAGATGCGAAAACAGGTCTGCAATCTGCAACATTCATTCAGAAAATTGCAATGATTATAAATACAATTATTTTATTACTGTCTGGCATTGTATTTCTTATTATTAACCGTTCCGTTATCCATCCGGCAAAATTAGCAACGAAACAGGTAAATGCAATTATTGATGGTATTGAGCGTGGGGAAGGTGATTTAACCGAAAGAATTCAGGTAAAAACACAGGATGAAATTGGACAACTTTCTATAGGAATTAATCGTTTCTTAGACCAGCTTCAAGAAATCATGATAAAACTTCGTGATAGTTCTGAACAGATGCATTTACAGGTGAATAATATCAACTCCAGTATTGTGTCTTCAAAAAGCAATGCCGATGATGTGTCTGCTACCATGCAACAAATGTCTGCAAGTATGGAAGAAATTTCTGCTACTTTAGATACGATTGCGACAGGTTCCCAAGATATGATGAATTCTGTACAGGGAATGAAAAATTTAGCACAAGAAGGTGTAGATGTAACAGAAGCAATCAAAGAAAAAGCACAAGATGTTCGAACAGATGCAATAACAAGCAAAGAAAATACCATTCAGATGATTGGGAAAAATCGTAAACTACTGGAAACCGCAGTAGAAAATAGCCGTAGTGTAGATAAAATTAATGAACTTACCAATGATATTTTGGGAATTTCTAATCAGACCAATTTGTTGGCACTCAATGCGTCCATTGAAGCTGCCAGAGCTGGAGATGCAGGACGTGGATTTGCTGTAGTAGCAGATGAAATTCGTGAACTTGCAGAACGTTCAAAGAATACCGCAAATCGTATTCAGGAAATCAGCTTACTTGTAATGGAATCTGTAGAAGAATTATCATCAAATGCCAATGGCATGCTTTGGTTTATTGATGGAACCGTCTTATCGGATTATGATAAATTGGTAAATGTAGCAAATAATTATTATGACGATGCTGATAAATTGGATGCTATGATGATGGTTCTGGATAATAAGGCACTTGAAGTAGAAGATCATATTCGAGAAATGAATGGAAGTATTGATGGAATTAATACAGCCATTGATGAAAGTACACAGGGAATTTCCTTAGCGGCAGATAGTGCTTCAAATTTAGCTAAGATGCTTGAAAGTATTCACTATGATGCAGAAAATAATAGAGCAATTTCTAATGAGCTTTCTAATGAAGTGGCACAATTTAAGAATATTTAAATGTAATTTAACTTTAAAAAAGATTTTTAATCATAATCATTCAGAGTTTCATGCAACAGAGTGTATTACATGGAACTCTGAATTTTTTACGCAACAATCATATAAAAATAAATTGTTATCATTGATGGAATGTATTGAAAATATTAGGTAACAGGAAAATATACAGTATTCATTAAAAGATATTTTTGTAATATTTTTATTTGCACATTAGCAATACAGATGCCTAGATAGAAACTCTAATGCTTACACCTGAATTATCATGAATAATTCAGGTGTAGGAAAAAGTTTTGTTATAAATATCCTTATGATGTATACTAAGAATCAATTATGGATAAAACTCTATTTTTTCTACTTTTGTTATTTTGGTTCCAAATTCGATATAAACTGGGATTGTTTTTTACTAAGTTTATTGATTAATTAAACTAAACAGAGGGGTTTTTCTTACTTTTTACAGTAATTTTCATTTGAAAGCCGGCAGAACCAAGACATTTTCACGAAAGAAAGTCTATTCTTTATTTTCCTACAAAATTTTTACACTATCATCTTGTATGCAATTACTTGAAATACTTGATATAAAATGTTAAAATTTTCCTATAATTTGAGAAAATAGATTGGCTAAAAAAGAATCCAGTCTATTGTGAGAAAAGGAGATAATGTACAATGAAAAAAAACGGAATATCAAGTAAAATTCAAACAAGAATAGGAAAAAGTGTTGCTATTATCTTCGTACTTGTTGCTCTTATCGTCGTACTCGTTACAAATTCTTCGATTACAGAGGCAAATGATACGGAATTAACACTGGAATCACAATCGGCAGCCTATCAGTTATCGGATTTTTTTAATCAGTATTGTTCTATAGCAGAAGGAATGACAACAAATCTTCAGATACAGAAATATCTGGATACAACAATGGTTTACGCAGATATTAGAGCGAATGAAAATTTTGAATCTACCATGAATACATTAAAAAGTATTCAGGCTCTTCATCCAGATACAATCCTAGCATCATGGATAGCTGATTCTGATGTAAGTGGACTTGTTATGTCAGATGGATATATCGCAGAAGAAGGTTGGCAAGTTTCCTCTCGACCATGGTATAAATGTACCGAAGTAAAACATACCATTCTAACAGAGCCATATGAAGATGTAAATACAGGAAAGATGGTTTTAACAGTAGCAACACCAATATACAATAGTACCGGAAAATTACTGGGTGTTGCAGGTTTAGATATTTTATTAGATGATATTATTGATATTATGGGTGATTATGTAATTGGTGAAAGTGGTTATGTAATGTTACTTTCTTCCGAAGGAATGTATATCTATCATCCTTCTCCAAAATATATTAATACCTATATCTCTGATATGGATATTTCAAAAGAAGTCATCGATGCTGTACTCAATAAACAAGAAATGTTTACCAAATACAAAGTAGATGGTGAACCGAAATTTGGTTATGTGACTACTATAGGTGATACGGGATACGTAGTTATCAGTTGTATTACAAGTAGTGAATATTATCAAAGTATATTTATGATTGGAACTATGTTAATTGCTATCTTTGCAATTGGAATGGTTGTAATTTTTATCAGTATGAGAAAAGCAGCTGTACAGATTACAAAACCATTAGAAATGTTAAATGAGACAGCACAGCAACTTGCAGAGGGCAATCTTCAAGTAGAATTAAATGTAACATCCGATGATGAAATTGGAGAACTGGCAGATTCGATTGGAAAAACAGTAACAAGATTAAAGGAATATATTAACTACATTGATGAAATTTCAGATGTTTTAGGTAAAATTGCAGATGGTAAATTACGCATTAATTTGAAATACAGTTATGCAGGTGAATTTGGAAAAGTAAAAGATGCATTAATTCATATTTCAGAATCCATGATTGGAGTTATGAAAAATATCAATAGCACTTCTCAACAAGTAGGTGCAGGTTCTGATGAATTGGCACGAGCAGCACAAAGTTTAGCAGAAGGTGCAGAATCCCAGTCTGTAGCTGTGGAAGAATTACTGGCAACAGCAATTACCGTAGCACAACAAGTAGAAGAAAATAAGAATGATGCAAAACAATCAGCTATTCACACCAATGAAGTTACTACCATGATGGAAGAAAGTCAGCAACAAATGAATCGTATGCGTGAAGCTATGAATAATATTCAGGAAGCTTCTAATAAAGTAGTCGGAATCATTAAAACGATTGAAGATATTGCATCTCAAACAAATCTTTTATCTTTGAATGCCTCGATTGAAGCAGCCCGTGCAGGTGATATTGGAAAAGGATTTGCCGTTGTAGCCGGCGAAATTGGTAATCTTGCAAATGAAAGTGCTCGTGCTGTAAACACTACCCGTGATTTAATCAGTGTATCTCTTGATGAAATTAAGAAAGGAAATGCATTGGTTGATGATGTAGTAAAATCTTTAAGTGAGGCTGTAACTAAGATAGATGAAGTAAATGGAATGATTCAGAAAACAGCAGAAAATGCAGTAACACAGATGCAGAGCATGAATCAGATTAAAAATGGTGTAGATGAAATGTCACATGGAATTCAAGATAATTCTGCAATGGCAGAAGAAACTTCAGCAACTAGTGAACAATTAGCAGCACAAGTAATTACCTTAAATGAACTAGTTGGTAAGTTTGAATTAAACTAATTATAAAAATTTACAATAACTTTATACTATAAAAAATAATCCATTTTTTACACTTATCTGTCTTTACTAAAGGGAAGAAAACAAAGCAGTTGTTCGAAATAACCCCTGCCGAAAAGTGATCACATGAAGGTAATTAAAATCATTGCAGAATACAATCCTTTTCACAAAGGACATGAATATCAGATACAGCAATTAAAAAAACTTACCGGTGTAGATTATGTCATTATTTCCATGAAAGGAAATTTTTTACAAAGAGGCATACCCTGCACTCTGCGATAAATTTACGTGTACAGAAATGGCACTACGTTGTGGTGCAGATTTGGTATTAGAACTACCAACGATATGGACTACCAGTTCTGCAGAATATTTCGCTCAGGGAAGTATTCGTCTTCTCTTACTACTATAGCTGTCGAAATTATTATTACAAATCGACAGCTATATTTTATTCTAATTGCTTTATATCTATTTTTACCATAAATTATATAATTTCATCGTTTCTCTATCACGATATTCATGTTTTTCATAATAGCCTATCAGCTTCCCTTTTTCACGCAAAGCCACCATATAAACATCTTTCTTTTGTTTCTCATCATAAAAGGTATAAACCATATTATGACTTTCATCTGCTGAAAACCACTCTACAACTTCCTGTATTTTTTCTACTGATTTTTCATTGTGACATTCTAAAATACTTTTTCCTATTAACTTATCGCCACTACTTTTTTCATAGCTTTCTATTGCTGATGGGTTCATGTAAATAATCTCATGTTTCAGATTGCAAATCACAACTGCACTTCTGTCTTGGTCTATGATACTTCTGTAAAAACTGACATAGCTTTTAAACAGGACTTCTTTTTCATTTTCCATACGTTTCTGAAGTTTTGATTTCTTTCCACGATAGTAAGGCAAGAACATCTTCGATGTACTTGCTTAGATAGGTTCTCTATACAATCTTATTTTTCAAAAAAAGGCAGACTATCTTCCATAAGATTTCCTGCCTTTCAAATTATTTTATATCTTCTGCCAACTCTATAACAGTTTCTACATCAAGCCCCACACATTCTGCAATCTGTTCTACGGATAATGTCCCCTGCTTTAACAAACGTTCTGCAATTTCTTCTTTTTCTTCTGTTTTTGCATCGTTACATAAATCTTCCATTGCTTTACACATGGCTGCCACCCCTTTCTCATCTTCCTTAAAATATCTTGTTCTGTCTGCTAAAATTTTATAATGCATATCTGCCGGATTTATACAAGCAAAATCTGACATCAGTAATCCAAGTGGCGATTCATCACGATAAGCTCCATTCACATAAACAATATGTGCTTCATCACCAAATGGCATTCCCGTTTCTTTCACCATTCGTTCTATATGATAAACTGGTTCATTTGCACCCATCACATCATGTTCCGTAATAAATATTACAAATGTTTCTGTCAGTTCTTCTACATTAAATCCTGACGGAAGAATATTACTATCAATCAAACTACTATTATATCTGGTCCTTTTTGCTCCTGCTCCATTATCTGCACGTTGCAATTCTACATTGTATCTTTTATCTTTACTATCTTTTGCATAAATATCAAGTCTTACAGACCGACCTTGAATATTCTTCATAGTATATTGCGTTTGCACTTTTTGTACTTCAATATCCGGCTTATCCAATACAATGCGAAGCACCAACTCCGTTGCCTCTATACTTTCCTCGAAACATTTTGTCATGAAATCATCATCTAACAAGCGAAATTCTTTAATACGCTTCAACATTTATTGACGTTTTTGTTCTTTTGTTAGTTTCTTTCTCACGTTCTTTATATCCCTACCTTTACAAATAGATTTTTCTGCACTTAGTATACTATAAAATTATCCGTTTTTCAACGAATCCTAAAACTTTACCATAAACTATAAAATAAATATCTCACTCATTTATCATTTTGGATAAATAGGTATCCCACAAAATACTTTCTTTTTATTCTTTCATATACTTCTCAATAAACTTATCTACTATTGGAATCGTTCCATTCTGTTTCTTCCATGCCTTTACACTCAGCCACAAGAACATTCCCATTCTAATAAAATTTAGTATAACTAATACCATCGCCACAACTTGATATGCACCACTTAAATACAGATAAAATCCATCAAAAAACGTATCGGTTTCCATTCCAAAATACAGTATCTTTGGTATTATTCCAATCACAGTCGATAAAAGAGTAAAACCAAGCATCAGTACAACTGCCTTTCCTACACACTTCTTCAGCCATTCTTGCTTTTCCACAAACACAATATATCCACCTACTATCAAAAGTCCGAAATATCCAAACAATGCTACGGAAACAAATAAAATAGCTCCTAACATTTCAATTGAAATTCCAAGTTTTGTTTTTTCTATTTTCTTTTCCCTCACTATTTTCTTCTTATTTTACATTTTTAATTATGCTATAACCGTAGATAAAGCGTTCATGCACAAGTAAAGCAAGCATTCGCAATTCGCTTTTGCTACTTGTGCATGAACGCCAAGTATTTCATTATTTATGTAACTGTTCCGTATTTTCATCTTAAAAATCTGCCACTCGCAGTTTTTCCGTATACTTAATAAGTTACAATGCAACAATTCTTACCCTATACTTTATTGCTTCTTTTTCTTAGCAGATTTCTTCGGATAGGATTTTTCATACACGAACTGATAACCGGTAATTGTCTTGCCATTCTTTTCATACGAGTATTCTTCAATCCCTGTCGGCTTTAAAAACATATCATACATTCTGTTATTCTTTCCTATCAGACCTTTCAGTAAAATTTGTTTCCCTGCTAAAAGTTCTTTTATCTGCGTGTCTGTAAATGGTGTTTTAAAATATCTGGATACGTTCATGCCACAT
>JAFWXB010000274.1 GCA_017523185.1 Lachnospiraceae bacterium
CAGTAGAATTATTGGAACATATTCCAAAAGAAATTTTGGAAATGTATGCAAAGATGCCGAAAGAAAAGGAGAAGAAGATTGACAGAATATTATGATGATAAAAAATATAATTTGGCTTATGAACGCTGTATTGGCGTGATGGCAAAATTGGTGCAGAAATATGGGGTTCAGGTCTTAGAAAAAGAGGAAAAGAAAGAGAAGGAAGGCGTGGAAAAAGGCGCTCAAAAATGAGTGCCTTGGTGCCCTTACGGCGAAAATACTTCTTAAAAACTTGTCCTTACGGCGTATATAACGTTTCTTATCTTTATAATAAAGTATATGTGCCAAAAAGGCAATTGTTTTTTGAAGTCATAAAAATTAGTAGATAGGTCATTGACTTTAGTGTTTATTAGAAGTATAATTTTAATAAAATTCGGCATATATAAAATGTGCCGAAAAACATTGATGTGTAATTTTAATTAAAAGCAATGTTTAAGGTGAGGTGGCGAGGAATGGTTAATGAATGTAAGTTTCCAAAAGATAAATTGCTATTTTCAATTAATGAACTTAAAGAAGATGGGTTATCTTATTATAAAATTAATCAGCTAGTTGCAGATGGAATGTTATTGAAATTGAATAAAAAATATTATGAAAATACAAATTATCAAGGTGAAGAATGTGACTTTTATTATGTTCCGGCATATGTTCCAAAAGGAGTGATTTGTCTTTTGAGTGCAGCTTCTTATTATAATCTGACGACTACAAAGCTAGATGCAGTAGATGTATCCATTCAAAGAAAAGCAAAGGTTTCTACTATGCCAGATTGGCCAGAGTTATCAATTTATTATTATTCAGATGACCGTTTTAAAACAGGAATTGAAATTGTGCAAGAAGGTGAAAATCAATTCAGAATTTATGATATAGAGAAAACAGTAGTAGATGTTGTGTCTTTTCGGGAAAAAGTCGGTATTGAAGAAACAAAGGAAGTTCTCACTAATTATCTTAGACGAAAGGATAGAAATCTTAACAGATTATTACGATATGCTGAATTACTTAAATGTGGAGAGACTGTGAAAACATATTTGGAAGTACTTGTATAATAGTAAAATAATTAACAAAAGACAAAATAAGAAATGATAATGAAAATGGAACACAGTGTGTTCCGAATTGAAATATACTTGGAGGTTATGATGGGAAGTAAGAATGAAATTGTAAAAAATGATAAAGTTGATTTTCCGGAATTTGCGAATATAAGAAAAACTATTTTAGAAGCTCGTGAAAAAGTTGTAACTACGGTAAATTTTGCTATGGTAGCAGCTTATTGGACAATTGGAAAACAGATATATGAAGCTACAAATAACGCAGGTTCTGTATATGGAAAGCAATTATTGAAATTTGCTTCAGAAAAATTGACAGAGGAATTTGGAGCAGGATTTGATGAAAGAAACTTGCGTTATATGCGTCAGTTTTATGAGATATATCCAATTTGGAACACAGTGTGTTCCGAATTGAGTTGGTCACATTATCGTTTGCTTATGAAAATAAAGGAAGATGAAAAAAGAGCTTATTATCAAAAAGAATGTGTTGAGTGTGCATGGAGTGTTCGCCAATTGGAACGTCAGATAAATTCTTTCTATTATGAAAGACTATTGGCTACCTGCGAAGCGAAAAAAGCAGAAGTAAGAGGTGAGATAGAGATACTCGAACCAAATATTGAGCCAAAGCACTTGTTAAAAGATCCATATATATTAGAATTTTTGGGATTGGAAGAAAATAAAGCATATTTAGAACGTGAATTAGAACAGGGATTGATAGATAATTTGCAAAATTTCTTTCTTGAATTAGGAAAAGGGTTCTGTTTTGTAGCAAGACAAAAGAGAATTACAATTGAAGGCGATCATTATTATGTGGATTTGGTGTTTTACAATTATATTTTAAAATGTTTTGTGGTTATTGAATTAAAAACACATAAACTGACCTATCAGGATATCGGACAATTAGATTTTTATGTAAAATATTTTGAGGAAAATATTAAAACAGAAGGAGATAATCCAACTATCGGTCTTATACTTTGTTCCGAGAAAAATGAAACGATGGTAAAATATTCTGTCCTAAATGAAAGTAAGCAGTTATTTGCATCCAAATATAAACTCTATATTCCAACAGAGGAAGAGTTAAAGAAAGAGTTAGAACGTGAGAGATTTAATATTGAACAACGTTTAAAGGATAAAGAATAGCATTGATTTAAGTAGATATACTGAAAATGGAAATGAGAGGGGCTACTATGAGAAAGAAACGACTAAAATGTTATCTTTATTATGAGAGTATCTACTTCCATGCAGGTAGATGGATATAGCTTAGATGCCCAAAGAGAGAAACTTCGTAAGTATGCAGAATACGAAGATATGATAATTGCCGGAGAATATTCAGATGAAGGAATTTCGGGTAAGAATATTCAAGGACGGCATGAGTTCCAACGGATGTTAAATGACATTCAGAATGGAAAAGATGATGTTTCCTATGTATTGGTATTTAAGTTATCACGTTTTGGAAGAAATGCAGCAGATGTATTAAATTCGTTACAGTAATGCAGGATTTTGGAGTGAACCTTATTTGTGTGGAAGATGGAATTGATAGTTCCAAGGATTCTGGTAAGTTAATGATTTCTGTACTCTCTGCGGTTGCTGAAATTGAACGAGAAAATATTCGGACACAGACGATGGCAGGGCGTGAGCAGAAAGCTCGTGATGGAAAATGGAATGGTGGGCACCGTATGGTTATCGTTTAGAAAATGGGCAGTTGTTAATTGCAGAAGATGAAGTAGAAGTGATTCGGATAATTTATGAGCGATATGTACATACAAACGAAGGAATCAGTGGTGTGGCGAAGTATTTGAATACGCATGGT
The DNA here is from genome assembly GCA_017523185.1 of Lachnospiraceae bacterium. The sequence goes on from JAFWXB010000274.1 coordinate 2,887, forward strand.
TATGTCAAAAAACTTCGTCAAAATGGAACAATTGCAGGGTTTTCTGCAAGTTTTGTAAAAGATGTTTTAGATAATCCTGTTTATATGGGGAAAATTGCATATGGCAGACGAAAGACGGAGAAAAAATTAGGAACACGAAACGAGATGCATATAGTGGAACAGTCAGAGTTTCCGATTTATGATGGACAGCATGAAGCAATTATTTCCGAAGAAGATTGGAAGATGGCACAGGAAAAACGAAAGTTGAATGCTTATAAACGAGAAAAGATTAATGATCGGAATGTGCTCATATTCTTTCGGGTATTTTACGTTGTCCTTGTTGTGGAAAGAGTTTGTATGGAAATGTTTCTAAAGCACATAGTAAAGATAAGAAAACAAGATATTATTATTACTGTAAGAATATAGTGATACAGACCGGACATAGCTGCGAATTTCGTACCAATATTGAACAGACCGAATTAAACAATATGGTAGCGAAGATTATATCGGCAATGGTAAAAGACTCTCGATTTTCAGATTCGATAAAAAAGAAAATAGGTTCTGCTGTTGATACAAAAAATATGGAGAAGCAATTGGATGGATTGCAGGCACAGTTAAAACAGACGTTAGGTACAAAATCCAGATTGGAACATCAAATGGATAGTTTAGATATCAATGATTCGCATTATGATAAAAAAATTTCTGATTTACAACGCCGTTATGATTCGCATTATGATAAAATAGAAGAAGTCGAAAATGAGATAGAAGAAGTACAAAGTCAGATTCGAAGCATAAGGCAGGAGAAGATTTCGGGAGATAATATCTATCGGTTATTGTTGGCTTTTGATGAGGTTTATAGTTCTGCAACGGAAGCAGAACAGAAAGAGTTCATGAAAGCATTTATTGAGAGGATAGATTTATTTCCGGAAAAAAGGAAAGATGGTTGCTGGATTAGGGGGATTACTTTTAACTTTCCAGTTCCGGTAAATGGAGAAGAAGTAAAAGAATTGCCCTTGGAATATGAGCCAACAGTTGAGACGGTCTGCCTCTTAAGCAACCAAAAATAAAAACCTGATTTTATATTGTTATTGCAAAAAAAATTTTTATTATACATAAAATATAGATTTTGATTAAAAATTAATATTTCTGAAACAATCTAAAAACATTTCATAAAAATTTCAATATTATATTAAGATTTGTAAGAAATAAATATCTTCAAATCATATTGAAAAAAATATAGGATAAATTAATTAAAAATTCCATGTATACTGATGAAGTTAGTTTTGTGAGTATTCACAAAATGTGGAAGTAATTTAGAAATGTATGTGAGAAGAAAACAGATAATAAAAAAGGAGATTCTAAAAATGTCAAAATTTGTAGAAGTAAATGAAAAGATTGCAGAAGCAGTAGTAGAAGGCTACAAAAAAATTGAATCTGGTGTTGTAGATGGTTACAAGAAAATAGAACAAGGTGCAGTAGATGGTTTTTCAAAAGTAACAGACAAATGTGTGGAAAAAATGTTTGCAAGAGATGGTGAAACTGTAGAAGAAGCAAAAAAAAGACTTTTAGAACAATCAAGAGGTAACAGAAATGAACAATAATTCACAAAATTTTATAGTAGAAAAGATTCGTACACAGTATATAGAGAAAGAAAGCACAGATTTAGATGCATTACGAAAATTAGATGCGAAAGTAAAGAAACCGATAAATATTTTTACATATGTATTTGGAAGTTTAGGTGCAGTTGTTATGGGAAGTGGAATGAGTCTTGTAATGACGGATATTGGTGAAAAAATTGGTATAAAAGAAAATATGACGGTTGGTATTGTAATAGGTGTAATTGGTATGTTAATGGTCTTGGTAAATTATCCACTTTATAAGAAGATGCTTGCTTCTCGTCGTAAGAAATATGCAAATGAAATTATTGCATTAAGTGATAAAATTACAAATCAATAATTTGAAAACGGAGTTAATCAGAATGGCTAACTCCGTTTTTAACTGAATTAAGAAAATCCCCCACTTCAAGTGCGTAAGCATTAAGTGGGGGTAATTTTCTTATGTTAGATGGAGCTTACAAGCTCAATCTAATAAATTACAGAGTGATGATTTGCTTATGAACAAATAGAGAAAGCGAATTGTGAATATCCGTTTGACTTAATTTTTTTTAAGAATATAAAAATAGAAACAAAGTAGAAACATTTCTATGATAAAATAAAAAGATATACTATATGGAGGTTGTGTGATGTTTAAGATTTTGGTAGTAGAAGATGATAAAGATTTGAATAAAACGGTATGTTCGTTTTTGAATCATAGTGGTTATGAAGCGATAGGATGTCTGAATGTTAATGATGCATACGATGCATTAACAGATAATATTATTGATGTTATTATATCGGATATTATGATGCCGGAAATTGATGGATTTGAATTTGCAACAAGTGTTCGTGAATTAAACGAAAATATTCCAATTTTATTTATGACAGCAAAGGATGATATTTCTTCCAAACAGAGAGGCTTTCGAATTGGAGTAGATGATTATATGGTAAAGCCGATTGATTTTGATGAATTATTTTTGCGTATTGGTGCATTGCTTCGAAGAGCTAAAATTGCAGTAAATAAAAAGCTGGAAATTGGAGATTTTGTAATGGATGTAGATGAACATACAGCATATTTGAAAAATGAAGAAATTGCATTTACTAACAGAGAATTTAGTATTTTGTATAAGTTGTTATCTTATCCAAAGAAAACTTTTACAAGAACACAACTTATGGATGAATTTTGGGATGCAGATACAGATACAGCACCAAGAGCTGTAGATGTATATATGACAAAATTGCGTACAAAGTTAGTGGATTGTAAGGATTTTGAGATAGTAACTGTTCATGGACTTGGATATAAAGTGGTGTTGAAATGAAAAAAGTAAATTTGAGACATAAAATATTTCGATTAGCGTATCATTATATATTATTTTTTTTGTTAGTTGCATTTCTTGTAACTTGTTCCATGATGCTGTTTGTTTCTGTTATGGCTGATACGTTAAATTTGAATCTTACTAGTGAAAATATAAGTGTAGCAGCGAGGTTGACTTTTGGGAATGTTATTTTTCTAAGTGTACTTTTTACGCTAATTGATGCAATTAGAAGAAAGGTAACTACGGAAAGAGTTACAGAATATATTGCAAATGCAGCAGGAAAGATTATACAAGGAGATTTTAGTGTAAGAATTAAGTTGATAAATAAGATAGGAATAGACGAAAATTTTAATAAGATTATTCATTGTTTTAATATGATGGCTGAAGAATTGGCAGGAGTTGAAACACTTCGCACCGATTTTATAGTAAATGTTTCTCATGAAATGAAAACACCTCTTTCTATTATACAAAATTATGGAAGATTATTACAAATGCCAAATTTATCAGAAGAAAAAAGAAAAGAATATGCTAAAGGTGTAGTGGAAGGGTCACGTCGATTAACAGATATGATGACGAATATTTTGAAATTAAATAAGTTGGAAAAACAACAGATTTATCCTAAGAAACAACAGTATGATTTAGGAGAGCAGTTATGTGAATGTTTACTTCAATTTGAACATATATGGGAAGAAAAAAATATAGAAATTGAAACAGAGATTATGGAAGATGTAAAAGTAAGTACAGATGGTGAATTGTTATCACTTGTTTGGAACAATTTGTTTTCTAATGCTTTTAAATTTACACCGGAAGGTGGTAAGGTAATGGTTGTTTTAGAAGCAACAGAGAATTATGCTATTGTAAAAGTAAAAGATACGGGTTATGGAATGTCTGCAGAGGTTGGAGTACATATCTTTGAAAAATTTTATCAAGGGGATACTTCCCATGCTACACAAGGGAATGGATTGGGACTTGCATTAGTTAAGAGAGTGGTTGATATTTTACATGGAGAAATAAGTGTAGAAAGTGTAATTGGAAAAGGTAGTATTTTTGTTGTGAAGTTTCAGAGGATTTAGTATGCGAGACTGGAAAAAAATAGGGAAAAAACTTTTGTTTCCACCAATATGGATAATTATAACATTATTATTTTTTTGCACAGTTTTACTTGTAGTAATATTTACAAATGGTTGGGATAGGAAGCCGATAGCATATGCAAGTTATGTACTATCATTCTATACTTTAGTGGTAGTTTGTGTAGCCTGTTGGAAAGTATTCCCAAACTATTATAAAGCAATTAAATGTAAGTTGCATGAAAATAAATATATAGACCGATATATAACAGATGTAGTATTTAAGTCAAATGTAGGGCTTTATCGTTCTCTTGGAATTAATGTTGTCTATGTTGTTGTAAATGCTGTATCAGCATATATATATCAGACATATTGGTTTTGGATACTTGTAGTATATTATATAATTATAGCAGTAATGAGATTTTTGTTAGTGCGATATATGGCGAAAAATCCGATTGGAGAGAATTATTTAGGAGAATTAAGGTGTGCAAGATTATGTGCATATATTTTGATGATGGTAAATTTGGTATTATCAGGAGCTGTTTTGATGATGATATATTTTAACAGAGGATTTGAATACCAAGGGGTTCTTATTTATATAATTGCTATGTATACTTTTTATATAACAACAACAGCAATTATTGATATAATTAAATATCATAAATATAAGAGTCCTATTATGTCAATAACAAAAGTAATAAAGATGACATCAGCATTGTTTTCCATGTTATTTTTGGAAACAGCAATGTTTGCTCAATTCGGAACAGAAACATCTCCAGAAATAAAGCGTATTATGATTATAGTAACTGGAGCAGGAATTAGTATAACGATTGTTTCTATGGCAGTTTATATGATAGTACAGACATCAAAAGAGATAAAGTTCTATAAAGATAATAAGGAGCAAAACTAAGAATGGAAAATAGAAATATCGAGACAAGTTTTAAATATACATATTCTGCAAAAGAACAGAGTGAGATTAAAAAGATTCGTCAGAAATATCAGTTACAGGAAGAAGATGGAATAAGCAGATTGAGAAGATTAGATGCAAAAGTTACACAAAAAGCGATTGGGGTGTCGTTGATATTTGGTATTGTAGGAGTATTAGTTATGGGAACCGGAATGAGTCTTGTTATGACGGATTGGGGTATCATATTAGGAATGACAGAAAATGTCAGAATGGTTGTGGGAATCATAGTAGGATTGTTGGGAATTCTCTTGGTAGCAATGGCATATCCGATATATAGTAAAGTGCTTAAAAAAGAACGTAAAAAAATAGCTCCCGAAATTCTTAGATTGACAGATGAGTTGATGAAATAGTTATGTGTCAAGATGTTAGAAAATTTTAGTATGAGTTAGTATAATAGTAACTCTAAACGAAATATTACAGCATTGTAGACACATTAGAACACAATTGTGATAATGAATGAAACTTTGTTTTAGTAGTGTGAAGATGATGTAATAATTGAAATAGAATGGGCGAAGGTATGAATCAACACCCATTCTTTTTTAATTTCAAGAAGTTTTTAAACATAAACGTTTTTACAGTTGGTGTTATTTAAGTTGAAATATTTTTTCGATATTCTCTTGGAGAAATTCCCTTTATTTTTTTGAAAATTCTACTAAAATAAAGTGGATTATCATATCCTATAATATTTGAAATTTCGGAAACATTATATTGTTCATTTTGCAATAATGCTTCGGCATTTTGAATACGAATAGATAAAATATATTGCATTGGAGTAGAGTTTGTATATTGTTTAAAGTTTCGGATAAACCAACTCGTACTCATATGATGCATTTTTGCATAATCTTCAATACAAATATTTTCATTATAATGGTCTGCAAAGTAGATAGTTGCTTTATCAATTGCTTCTGCTATTTGACTATTGTCTACTTTCGAAATTGTTTGAAAATAACGATGTAATTTAATAAAAATTTGTTTTAAATGAATGACAAGCATTTCTTCAAAATCGTCTTTACACATCTGTAATTCTTGAATCATAGCACGAAAA
>JAFWXB010000029.1 GCA_017523185.1 Lachnospiraceae bacterium
GAAGCAGCTCGTCTTGCAGAAGAACAGAGAATTAGAGAAGAAGAAGAACGCAGACGTCAGGAAGCGTTACAGCAAGCTCAATCTCAGAATCAGAACCAATCACAGTCTGACTCTAACCAAGAAACAACAATTAAACCAAGTAAGCCAAACAATTATAATCCACCATCAGGAGGAACAGGACAATCTGTTGCTGATTATGCAGTACAATTTGTAGGGAATCCGTATGTTTGGGGTGGTACAAGTTTAACAAATGGTGCAGATTGTTCAGGATTTGTTCAGTCTGTATATAAGAGTTTTGGTGTAAGCCTTCCACGTACATCTACTGCTCAAAGAGGTGCAGGTTACGGGGTAAGTGTGTCTGAAATTCAGGCTGGTGATATTGTATGTTATAGTGGACATGTTGCTATTTATATTGGCAATGGAAAAATTGTACATGCTTCTAATCGTAAAGATGGTATCAAAATTTCCAGATATAATTATCAGAACATTCTTGCAGTTAGAAGAATTTTTTAAATAATCGTATAAAGAATTTTCAGTTTCTTTAAGAAGATAGTTATAATTGGTTAGATACTGAAAGTTGTATAAAATATTTACATGATATTATTGTTCGAACAATACATAGAATTTAGTATATAAAATTTGTTGTTTGATTACAGAAGGATTTTTTAGGCAGGAAATGTATTCCTGCCTTTATTTGCTTGCAAAAATAAAAGGGATTTGATAGAATAAGTCAGCTATCAATAATAAACTTATTTAATTCGGGAATACTATGATTAAAGAAATTACAATAGCAGGAATAACATTAGATAATTATTCAGTAAAAGAGTCTATCATAATGATAGAAAAATGCCTAAGTGCGAATTTTTTTACAACAATTGAAGAAGTAGGTATGAAAACCTTGTTTCTTGCAACAGAAGATAATGTAGTAAAAGAAACTTTAGAAAAAATGGATATGACAATTATTGTAGAAACGGAAATGTTACAAGCAATGGAACAACTTACCATGCAAAGAAAGCATGAAATAGAAGAACAGGAATTTTTCTTTCAGCTTATGAAAAAGATGGATAGAGGCAGAAAAAGTGTTTTTTTATTAGGGGAAACAGAACAAGAAATTGAAAAAGCAAGTGAATTTATTTTAGAAGAATTTCCACATATCTGTATGGTAGGGAGTAGAGCATTGGAAAATTGTAGTGGAGCAGAAGAAGGTATTATCAATGACATTAACGCAATTACACCGGATATGGTTATTAGTGTATTACCATCACCCATACAAGAACATTTTCTTGCAGCCCATAAAGGAATGTTGTCTACGAATTTGTGGTATGGTGTAGGAAGTGGAAAATTTGAAACATCAAAACATAGTTTTGCAAGAAAAGTTATGAAATGGATACGTTCTAAAAGACTTATGGAATACATAAAAGGATATGAAAAACAGGAAGAAAGAGAAAATGAGAAATAAAAGGAACGTAAAATTAGATTGGTTTAGTTATTTGATGATTATAATAGGAACAGGAATACTTGCATTTGCAATTCAATGTTTTTATGACCCAATTGGTCTTGTAACAGGTGGTTTTACGGGGCTTTCCATTGTTATTAAAAATATATCACAAATATGGTTTGAAGGTGGTATTCCGTTGTGGTTTACAAACCTTGCACTTAATATTCCGGTATTTATCATTGCTTATTTTTTAAAAGGAAAAGCATTTATTGGAAAAACGTTATTTGGTACATTTATGTTATCTGCATGGCTGTATATGCTTCCTGTGATTGACATTACAGAAGGTGATTATATGATTGCTGCTGTTTTTGGTGGAGCATTAGCAGGATTTGGAATAGGTCTTGTATTTCGTGTGAACGCAACTACCGGTGGAACGGATATGGTGTCAGCATTAATACAGTTAAAACTTCGTCATTATTCGATTGTACAGATTATGCAGGTATTAGATGGTCTTGTTGTATTGCTTGGACTTTTTATGTTAGGAATGCGTCCGACATTGTATGCAATTATGGCAATTGTTGTGGCAACAAAAGTTTCTGATATGGTATTAGAAGGTCTTCATTATGCGAAAGGTGCATTTATTATTACAAATGAATATGAAATTGTAGCACAACGCATAATGAAAGAATTAGAAAGAGGTGTAACAGGACTTCATGCTAAGGGAATGTATACCGGAGATGAAAAATGTATGTTATATTGTATTGTTTCACAAAAAGAAACCGTAAGGTTAAAAGAAATTGTTGTGGAGGCTGACCCAAATGCGTTTGTAATTGTATCAGATGTAAGAGAAGTTTTAGGAGAAGGATTTCAAGAGTATAAAAAAGAATTTTAATCGAATCAAGAAAATTCCTCACTTCAAATGCGTAGAGTATTAAGTGGTGGGTAAAGGGACTTGTTTGTTTTAATTGGAATCTCAAGCTCTACCTGATAAATTGCGAATATCTATTTGATTTTAGAGATTTTAGTTAGTTTTACTAAAATTATGTAAAAAAAAAGAGAAAATCCATAAAAAATGTACATTTTACTCTTTATTTTTTTGTCGTTATGCATTAAAATAGAAGGTGTTATTTATGCAAAACGCAAATATGGGGGATAAGGAGAACAGATATATGATTTCCAATCAGATACTTCAGAATACAATTGATGGATTAAAGGGGATAACCAGAACTGATTTATGTGTAATTGATGTGGAGGGAAAGATTCTTGCAGCAACATTTCAAGATGCAGAAGCATTTGTTGCACCGGCTCAAAGTTTTGTGTCATCGCCGGCAGATAGTCAGGTGGTGAATGGTTGTCAGTTTTTTAAAGTTTTTGATGACCATCAGTTAGAATACATTCTTTTAGCTTATGGGGATAGCGAAGATGTATATATGATTGGAAAGATTGCAAGTTTCCAAATTCAAAATTTATTAGTAGCATATAAAGAGCGTTTCGATAAAGATAATTTTATCAAAAACTTACTTTTAGACAATTTGTTATTAGTAGATATTTATAATCGTGCGAAAAAATTGCATATTGAAACAGAAGTAAAACGCGTTGTATTTATTATGGAAACAAATCGTGATAAAGAAAACAACGAATTAGAAAAAATACGAGGATTGTTTGGCGGCAAAACAAAAGATTTTGTTACAGCAGTAGATGAAAAGAACATTATTATAGTAAAAGAACTGGCAGACAATGAAACATATACAGATTTGAATAAGACAGCAGATGTTATTATCAATTTACTCAAATCAGATGCAGAAAATCGTGTGCATATTGCATATGGTACTATTGTTAATGAATTAAAAGAGGTATCTCGTTCATATAAAGAAGCACGTATGGCACTTGATGTAGGAAAAATATTTTTCGAAGAAAAAGATGTGATTGCATATTCGCAACTTGGAATTGGCCGCTTGATTTATCAACTTCCAATCCCACTTTGTAAGATGTTTATTAAAGAAATTTTTCATGGAAAAACACCGGATGAATTTGATGATGAGATGTTATCTACGATTAATAAATTCTTTGAAAACAGCTTAAACGTATCGGAAACTTCAAGACAGTTATATATTCATAGAAATACGTTAGTTTATCGTTTGGATAAATTACAGAAAAGTACAGGGTTGGATTTGCGTGTCTTTGAAGATGCGATTACATTCAGAATTGCTCTGATGGTAATAAAATACATGAAGTATATGGAATCTGTGGACTATTAATTCGTGAAGTCAAAAATCCTTCAAATGCGTGTGGGTTTTCCTGCAATAGCAATGTGAAGGATTTTTTATGTGAACGTATATGAAAATACAGCTATCCCATTTTAATCAAATGAAATAACTTTACTATTTCGAATATTTTGTTTCGTTGGATATGGGATAGGGTAGTAAATTGTCTGTTTTGGAAATGATTTGCATAATGAGGGAATAGAAAAAGATTTTATAAGAAAGAAAGGTAATTGACGTATGATTAAGTTAGAACATGTTAGCAAATCATATTCAGCAGGGATTCCTGCATTAACAGATGTAAATCTGGAAATTGAAGATGGTGAATTTGTGTTTATTGTTGGTGATAGTGGTTCAGGAAAATCGACATTAATTCGACTATTGTTAAAAGAATTAGAGCCAACAGAAGGTATTATTACTGTAAATGATACTGTTTTAAACAATATTAAACGAAGACATATTCCAAAATATCGTCGTAATATTGGGTTTGTATTTCAAGATTTCCGATTGTTAAAAGATAGAAATGTTTACGAAAATATTGCATTTGCTCAAAAAGTAATTGGAGAACCGACAAGTAAGATTCGTAAGCGTGTTACGGGAATGCTTTCTGTTGTAGGTTTAGCAGGAAAGTATCGTTCTTATCCAAACGAGCTTTCTGGTGGAGAACAACAGCGTGTGGCGATTGCGAGAGCATTAGTAAATGAACCGAGTATTCTTTTTGCAGATGAGCCTACAGGAAATTTAGATAACAACAATGCTTGGGAAATTATGAAACTTTTAGAAGAAATTAATGCACGTGGTACAACAGTTATTGTAGTAACGCATAATCTTGAAATTGTAAGAGTTATGAAAAAGCGTGTCATCACTATAAAGAAAGGTGTTGTCGTAGATGACAGCAAGCGAGGTGTTTATAGAGATGAAGATTAATACATTTTTTTATTCAATACAACAAGGGTTAAAAAATATTATTCGAAATCGTATGTTTTCTTTGGCATCAACAGCAACTATGGCAGCTTGTATTTTTATGTTTGGACTTTTCTTTATTTTAATTTCAAATATAGGTGCAATGGTAAAAGATGCAGAAGAAGATGTAGCAGTAACGGTATTTTTTGAAGAAGGAATTTCTGACACGCGTATCAAAGATATTGGTGAAGAAATTAAAAAACGAACAGAAGTAAAGAAAATTAATTTTGTTTCAGCAGAAGAAGCATGGGATTGGTTTTCAGATGTATATTTTGAAGGGAATGAAGAAGCAGCTTCAGGATTTTCAGATAATCCACTTGCTAATTCAGCAAACTATGAAGTATATGTAAATGATATTTCAACACAGACAGGGCTTGTTGCATATTTAGAAAGCATTGATGGTGTGCGTGAAGTAAAACAATCGCAATCAGTAGCAGATACATTAACGGAATTTAACAAAATTTTAAGTCTTGTATCAGGTGGAATTATTTTAATTCTTTTATGTGTTGCGATTTTCTTAATTAATAATACAATTACTGTAGGAATTGCAGTACGAAAAGAAGAAATTGCAATTATGAAACTTATTGGTGCGACAGACTTTTTAGTACGTGCACCATTCGTAGTGGAAGGAATTGTTATCGGATTGATAGGTGCAATTATTCCACTTGGTGTATTATATGTATTGTACGATAAAATTATGATTTATATTGCTGAACAATTTAATTTTATTGGTTCGTTATTGGAATTTGTATCACCAAATATTTTATTCCAAACATTAATACCAATTGCACTTGTCCTTGGGGTAGGAATTGGATTATTAGGAAGTATGTGGACAATTCGCAAGCATTTAAGAGTATAATAATTAAACATAAGTTTGATAAATAATAAGAAAGTTTCTCACTTTTTGTGAGGAACTTTTTTGTATATAGAAATTTTGGTATAAAATAACGTGGGTTCCATAATCAAAAGATTTCATAAAAATTGCATAGAAAACTATAGAGATATTCCAATAGTAAAATAAATTGTAAATAGCTGTTCAATATATAAAAATATTTAAACTTTTTAAGAGTTTATGATATTTTTATGGAAAAATATGAAAGAATAGAGTAGAATAATCGGTATAATAAAATTTAGAAAGGTAATCAATATGGAAATGATGGATTTGAATCAAGAAGATGAGATGCAAGAAACGCTTTTGCAAGAAGAAAAAGTATATCCAAGTTTTTGGGAAAGACATAGATATGGGATTGGAATGATTTCAGGAATATTAACAATGACAGTTGCGATTGTTCTTGTAATTGTGTATATTGCTTTTTCGGGAAAAACGCTTGTGATAGGTGGAAAAAATGTTGCAACAGAGGTGAAAGACAATATTATTTTAGATGAAGAAACTATAGATAAAATTAATGAAATTTATGCATATTTGAATATTTATTATTATGATGAATATGAGTTAGAAGATATTCGGGAGAGTGTATATAAAGGTGTTATGAAAGGTTTAGAAGACCCATATTCTGTTTATTATACGGAACAGGAA
>JAFWXB010000275.1 GCA_017523185.1 Lachnospiraceae bacterium
AATGGGAATTCTGTTACCCAAAGGAAATTGTATTGGTTTTCGTCCATAAGACCAAGTTCTTTTCCAAGTTCCAAACGAAGTGCACCAAGTACATTCCATACAAGTTTTGTTTTATCTGCTGCAAAAAGAAGTAAGTCACCTGCTTTCCCATTCATTGCAGATACTAAGCTTTCCATTTCTTCTTCTGTCATAAATTTTGCAAACGAAGATTTGTAAGTACCATCTGCATTGATACAAATATATGCAAGACCTTTTGCCCCATAACCTTTTGCAAATTCTACTAATTTGTCGATTTTTTTACGTGGCATTGCACCTTGTCCTTCTACGTTAATACCACGTACAGAACCACCATTTTCTAAGGCACTTGTAAATACACCAAATCCACAATTTTTTACAATATCAGATACATTTACAAGTTCCATGCCAAAACGAGTGTCCGGTTTGTCAGAGCCATATCTGTCCATTGCTTCCTGCCATGCCATTCTTGGAAGTGGAAGTTTGATTTCCACCCCTACTGCTTCTTTAAATACATACTGTAATAATCTTTCATTTACATCTAATACATCTTCAATATCTACAAAAGATAATTCCATATCTGCTTGTGTAAATTCCGGCTGACGGTCTGCACGCAGGTCTTCGTCACGGAAACATCTTGCAATCTGGAAATAACGGTCATATCCGGAAGCCATTAACAACTGTTTAAAAATCTGTGGTGACTGTGGCAATGCATAGAAATTTCCCTGATGTACACGGCTTGGTACAAGGTAATCTCTCGCACCTTCCGGTGTCGATTTGCAAAGAATTGGTGTTTCAATTTCTAAAAATCCTTCATCAGCCATAAAATCACGCATTAAACGAAGAACTTTACTTCTTAACATTAAGTTACTTTGAATATCCGGTCTTCTTAAATCCAAATAGCGATATTTTAAACGAATATCTTCTTTTGTAAGAGAATTTTCTTCAATCGCAAATGGTGGTGTTTGAGATTCCGATAATACACGAAGACTTGTTGCAATAATTTCAATATCACCTGTTTTTAAGTTTTCATTGACTGCTGCACTACGTTTTGCAACAGTACCTTCTACTGCAATAACAAATTCACTTCGTAATGTACCTGCTTTTTCAAAGCCTTCTGTTCCAACGCTTGTTTCATCAAATACAATCTGTAAAATTCCACTTCTATCACGTAAATCTATAAAAATTAAACTTCCTAAATTTCTTCTTTTTTGTTCCCAACCCATAACAGTTACTTTTTCACCAATATTGGCATTGGATACTTCTGTACATCTGTGGCTTCTATGTAAGCCTTTCATTGATTCTGCCATAATTTTTATTTTTCTCCATTTCTATTTTTGATGGAAGGATAGCTCAATTTCGCTACGCTTCATTTTACTTCGTCTAATCGCTGAATAAATTTTTTTCAAACAATCTTTAACAAACCAGCTTATACAATTACTTTGAAAAAATTTTACCTTCCTCCTTAGTTATTGAAAAATTCCACAAACTCCTCATATCCTTCTTTCATTAACTGGTCTTTTTGGAATTTTTTATTTTTATTCATTCTGGAAACTAAAATCTGTTCTCCGTTTGCTCTGGCATCCTGTGCTTCTTTCATTACTTCACAAAGTCTGTCTGTAGGCATCCCTTTTTCAATTAAATATGCGGTCTTTTTCTTTGCATTTGGAATCTGATAGCCGCTTTC
>JAFWXB010000276.1 GCA_017523185.1 Lachnospiraceae bacterium
GCAAGTGCATTCAGTGTGGCCATTGCATTCACAATTGTCCTTTCGGAGCAATCAGCTCCAAGACATTCCTTGTTCAGATAATAGAAGCCATCAAGGCGGGAAAAGAAGTCATAGCGATGTGTGCACCTGCAACAGAAGGACAATTTGGACCAAAGATTACAATGAATAGCTGGAAAAAAGCTATGAAAGAAGTCGGTTTTGATGAATTTATCGAAGTTGGTCTTGGTGGAGATATGACTGCTGTTTATGAATCAGAAGAATGGGCAGAAGCATACAAAGAAGGCAAGAAAAAAGTAACTTCTTGTTGTCCTGGATTTGTAAATATGGTTCGCAAACATTATCCGGAGTTAAATGATGCAATTTCTACAACTGTATCACCAATGTGTGCAATTTCCCGTATGGTAAAAGCAAAAGACCCGGATGCAGTAACTGTATTTATTGGACCATGTCTTGCAAAGAAATCCGAAGTTGTAGACCAGAAAATTCAAGGTAATGCAGATTATGTATTAACTTATAGTGAAATCCGTGCGATTATGCGTGCAAAAGATGTTGTATTAGAAGAAGATGATAATACTTATCAGGAATCTTCCGTATATGGCAAGAGATTTGGTAACTCCGGTGGTGTTACACAAGCTGTTCTTCAGAGCTTAAAAGAATCCGAAGAAAATATTGATGCAACTGTATGTGTAGCAAATGGTGCACAAGAATGTAAAAAAGCATTACTTCTTATGAAAGTTGGTAGATTACCACAAGACTTTATTGAAGGTATGGCATGTGAAGGTGGTTGCGTAGGTGGACCAAGTTCTTATGACGATATGCTTAAAACAAAGAAATATCGTGAAGATTTAATGAATCAGGCAGATGGCAGAGGAATCCACGAAAACTTAAAAGATTATGATATGGATAGTTTTTCTATGCATAGAGAATAAATAAGATGATAAAATAAACACTTTACTTTATATCATAAAGTAGAGTGTTTATTTTTTTGTTTTTAATTAAGCATTGTGGTGTAATTCGTTGGAATTGCATTTTTTTATCTTAAGAATTTTTTATATGGTTTTTGAAAAAATAACATTTGAAAAAATAAATGATTTTTTATATTAAGGAAATGTTAAGAAAAAATAGATATTATCGTAAAGTATGATGTGTTACAATATATCTGATAAAAATTTAACAAATATTAATAGGAGGTTCTGCTTATGCTGGTAGTAACCAATGTAACAAAACGCTATCATAAAGTGATAGCAAATGAAAATATTAATATGGCACTTGCAGATGGGGAAATTGGTATTTTACTTGGTCCAAATGGTGCAGGGAAATCCACACTTATTAAGTGTATTATGGGATTTTTAAAATATCAGGGAATTATTATCATTGACAATTTGGCAAATAAATCACTTTCAGCAAAAAAGATTATGGGATATGTACCCGAAATTCCTTCTCTTTATCCAAATTTAACAGTAGAAGAACATATGGAATTTATTGCAAGAGCGTATAAATTGACAGATTATCAAGCATATAAAGAAGAACTTTTGACACGTTTTGATTTAGCAGATAAAAAGAAAAAATTTGGAGATGAACTATCAAAAGGAATGCAACAAAAATTAAGTATTTGTTGTGGGCTGTTACCAAAACCGAAACTGATTTAATTTGATGAACCAATGATAGGTCTTGACCCTCATGCGATTAAAGAATTAAAAAAGTTATTTGTGGAATTAAAAGAACAAGGTTGTTCCTTATTGATTAGTACACATATGATAGACAGTATTGAGAATTTATGGGATACGACTTATATTATGAAAAATGGAAAAATTGCAGAAATTGTAAATCGTAAAAATATACAAAAGGGCGATAAGACATTAGAGGACATTTTCTTTGAAATTACAGAGGGTGAGGTGTCATAGATGAGGTTATGGACATATTATGCAGTTCATACATTTGTTAATTCCATAAAAAAGATGTTTCGCAGTAAAGTTATTATTGTTTTTGTAGCAATTGTTGCAGTTGGACTTATTTTTGGGTTATCTGCAGGTGCAATAACTTCTGTACTTATGGAGGAAGAATCTTCACAATCAGGAGAACAACGCGAAGGATATGGCGAAGAAGATTATGGATTTTTTGATGAAAATGGGCAGTTTTTATATTATGAAGACCTTGTAGAAGAAAACTTAGGTGGTTATGATGAGAATGGAGATTTTATTTATTATGAAGATGCAATAGAAGCTGATTTAGGTTATTATAATGAAAATGGGGAGTTTGTGTTTTATTATGAAGAAATTACCGAAACAGATATAAATAATATTATTCTTCCTATTGTAGAATCTGTTTGTGTAATGATTATATTGCTTTTATTATTTATAGGAGCATATTCTGGTATAAAAAACGGAAGTGATATATTCTTAATGGCAGATGTTAATTTTTTATTTACTGCTCCAATAAAACCACAATCTGTACTGCTGTTTCGATTAACATTTCAAATGCTTGCTACATTTGCAGGGTGTTTTTATTTGATTTTTCAAATTCCGAATTTAGTTATAAATTTACATATTGAATTTTGGAAATGTATTTTTATATTGCTTGCATTTATTTTTCTAACTATTTTTCAAAAATTAGTTTCTGTAGGTGTTTATACATATACAGCTACACATGAAAAAGCAAAAAAATATGTAGTTCCAATGATTATTGGAAGTAGTGTTGTTTTAATTGGAATTGTGGGAAGTACATATTTATTGAACGGTCAGGATATTTTTGAAACATTACATATGACATTAGCTTCTAAATGGACACGTTTGATTCCAATTGTAGGTTGGTTAAAAGGTTTTATTGTGCATACAATAAGTGGAAATATGGTGATGTTAATCATCTATGGTAGTTTAAATCTTATTAGTATGGCAGTTATGGTATTTTTCATTTGGCATATGAAAGCAGATTTTTATGAAGATGCTTTAGCAGGTGCACAAGCAAGAGCAGATATGCTTTCAGCAGCAGCAGAAAATCGAAAAACCGTAGATGTGAAAAGTTCTGAAAAAAAGAAAGGAAAACGAAAAGTAAAAGAACAATCTTCTGATTTGATATTTAAAAAATCGGGAGCAGTTGTATTTTTTACAAAAGAATTGCTTTGCAGAAAGCGATTAGCAAAATTTGGAATTATTACAACAACTATGATGTGGTATTTTACCATATGTGTTGGAATGGTATTATTAAATAGATATGTATTTGAAGTCAAAACATTTACGGTGTTAGGATTTCTTCTTATGGTAATTTTATTTTTCCGTAATTATGGAAATCCAATAGCACAAGAAACGTCTATGAATTGGTTATTTTTAGTGCCTGAAAATCCATACAAAAAAGTATTTTTTGCAATGCTTGCAGGTACATATGCAACAGCTATGGATTTACTTCCGGGAATAATTTTTGCAATGTTTTTCATGCAATTGCCAATACAAATAGTTGGATTATGGTTTTTTGTACTTTTAACAATGGATTTTATGCTTTCCGGTGTTGGCATGATGTTAGAAGCATTATTTCCTGCAACAGCAATGGATACAGTAAAAGCTTCTATTCAATTAATGTTAAAATTTGTTGCAATTTTATTTATTGTTGGAGCAATTGTAATAGGGGTTATGATGGATGGCATGGAATTGGGACTTTGGATAAATCTTGGAGTAAATATTGTAATAGGAGCAATCGCATTTGTGATTTACCCATCTATGTTGCATGACGGAATTTCATAGTAAAATGAAAGTTTAAATATTTTAAGGTAAGTTGAATAGCCAAAAATATTTTATAAAATATGACATAAAAGTAAAAAACAAATACAAAATTCTTATTTTAATAACCAAACTATAATTGATAAAATGCGAAAGATTGTACAAAACTATAGTTTATAGTGGTTTGTATACTTTGCCAAGTTTATGTTACTTTATTTGTTTTTTAAATTTATTGAACTTATAAACATCTATAAAAAA
>JAFWXB010000277.1 GCA_017523185.1 Lachnospiraceae bacterium
ATATACGACCACGTTCTTCATAGTTTTTAAACATTCCCCAACTTGCACACGCCGGAGAAAGAAGCACGGCATCTCCCGACTTTGCCTGCTCATAACAATAATAAACTGCTTCATCAAACTTTTCAAATATTATAGTATTCATAAATCCATGCTTTTGTGCACATACTTTTATTTTTTCTGCTGTCTGTCCAACCAAAACAAGTTCTTTTACTTTTCCATCAAAACTTTCTATCCATTCATCATATTCCGATTGTTTATCATATCCTCCACCAATTAAAATCGTTGGTCGATTCATTGCTTTTACTGCTTTGATTGCTGCATCCGGATTTGTGCCTTTGGAATCATTATAAAAGCGTACACCACGTTTTTCCGTTACATATTCAATACGATGCTCTACGGCTTCAAATTTCTTTAAAACTTCACGAATTTTATCCATTGGAACACCCATACCAACAGCCATTGCACATGCACTCATAACATTTTCATAATTGTGTTCCCCTAAAATATTTAATTCATCAATATGAATTATCACTTCGTCTGTTCCATTTTGAGCATAATAAATCTGTTTATCATTTTCATTATAATAAAATCCATCTGTAAGTTTACGTTTACTGCTGAAAAATACCACATTTGCAGGACACGTTACAGCAAAATCACGAAGCACTTCATCTTCATAATTTAACACACAAATTTCATTCTTTGTCTGATTTTTTGTAATATCTGCTTTTGCACAAATATACCCTTCCATTGTATGATGACGGTCTAAATGGTCCGGTGTAATATTTAAAATTGCAGATACGATTGGCTGAAACTTATGAATAGTTTCTAATTGAAAACTGCTGATTTCTGCTACAATAACAGTTTCTTCTGATGTTGTCAAGGCTTCTGATGTATAAGGAATCCCAATATTTCCAACAACTCTTACATCTTCAAAAAAACTTTGCATAATTTCTCCTGTAAGTGCAGTTGTAGTCGTCTTTCCATTTGTTCCTGTAATAGCTACAATACGACCTTTTGAAAAATAATACGCAAGTTCAATTTCTCCCCAAATTTCAATTCCTTTTTCACGCATTTGACAAACCATAGGAATGTCTGTTGGAACTCCCGGACTTAATACTGCTACATCAATTTCTTCCATCTGTTCTTCTGTCAAAGTTCCTAATACTAATGGTACTTGTTTTAAAATATCACTTTTTGCATATAATTTCTCTGTATCTAAATTAACATTTCCATCAAAAAGTATGGTATTTATTTGTTTGTTTACAAGTAATTCCGTAGCAGCAATTCCACTTACACCTGTTCCTACTACTAATACGTTTTTTCCTTCTAAGTTCATATATTCTTTTTCCTCCAATTATTGATTTTCCATTATAATTATACCAATTTACAATTATTTATAATGCAACGTACTTGCTTAGTTGCTTTTTAAAAAATTATAAAATAGTATTACAATTGCTTTCACAAAAAATTATTTGTTACTTTCATCATTTTTCTATCTTAATCTATTCAGTATACGTTATTTTAAACTAATTATCAAGATATGGCAAAATGTTTTCAAAGATTTCCTGTGCAATCGGTGCTGCAATCGTTCCTCCATAATACGTGCCTTGTGGATTTTTTATAATCACAATTACTAAAATTTCCGGATTCTTTGCAGGTGCAAACCCCAAAAAAGAAGAAATATACTTATTTAAAGAA
>JAFWXB010000278.1 GCA_017523185.1 Lachnospiraceae bacterium
AATTTTTACTTCATTCATCTCTATTTTATCCTTTCTTAATTTTAATGTATTGTTACCTATATATATAATTATATTTGGACAAATACACTAAAATATTTTTAATTACTTTCTAACAATTAACCCATATTTTGTTCTGCAATTAAGCGATTTGCACCATACATTTCACGCAATTTCGGTTTTTCAATCTTACCGGTTGGATTACGTGGAATTTCTGCAAAAATAACTTCATGTGGACGTTTGTAACGTGGTAATGCCATACAATATGCATCTACTTCTTCTTTCGTCATTTCCACACCTTCTTTTAATTCAATAATTGCAGCAGCAATTTCACCCAAACGTTTATCTTGAAGACCGATAACAGCTACATCATGTACTTTATTATTTGTACGAATGAAATCTTCAATCTGTACCGGATATAAGTTTTCACCACCACTAATAATAACGTCTTTTTTACGGTCTACTAAGAAAATAAATCCGTCTTCGTCTTCCTGTGCCATATCTCCTGTAAAAAGCCAACCATCTGCTAACACTTCATTCGTTGCTTTTTCATCACGATAATAGCAAGTCATAACACCAGGACCTTTTACTGCCAATTCGCCAACTTCACCTTTGGTAACTGTATTACGCTTCTCATCTACAATTTTTACTTCCCAACCAAATCCTGCTTTTCCAATTGCACCAACTTTATGAATGTTTTCCACTCCTAAATGTACACAACCCGGTCCAATGGATTCCGATAAACCATAGTTTGTATCATAATCATGATTTGGAAAAATACTTTTCCATTTTTTAATCAAACTTTGTGGAACCGGCTGTGCCCCAATGTGCATTAAACGCCATTGTTCTAGCTCATAATCATCTAAGTTCACTTTTCCACTTTCAATTGCTTCTAAAATATCTTGTGCCCATGGAACAAGTAACCATACAATCGTACATTTTTCTTTCGATACAGCATCTAAAATAAATTCCGGAGCAGTTCCTTTTAAAAGAATTGCTTTACTACCAGACAATAAACTTCCAAACCAATGCATCTTTGCACCTGTATGATATAATGGTGGAATACATAAAAATACATCCTCTTTTTTCTGTCCATGATGATTTTGTTCCACCATACAAGAATGAACTAAACTTCTATGTTTATGTAAAATGGCTTTTGGAAAACCTGTTGTACCAGAAGAAAAATAAATTGCTGCATCATCATCATCCGATATTTCTATCACAGGTGACTGACTGGAACAATTTGCCGACAAAGAATTGTAATCATCTGCAAATCCCGGACAACCTTCTCCTACATAAATCAAAAGTCTGCCTTTGCTGATTCTATCTGCAATCTCCTCTACACGACCAATAAATGGATTGCTAAATACCAAAATATCTGCTTCTGCTAAATTTACACAATATTCAATTTCATCAGATGAATATCGGAAATTCAATGGAACTGCAAGTGCTCCTGTCTTTAAAATACCGAAATAAATTGGAAGCCATTCCAAACCATTCATCATAAGAATTGCAACTTTATCGCCCTTTTTAATTCCTCTTTGAATCAAAAGATTTGCAAAACGATTTGCTTTTTCATTAAAAACACTCCATGTAATTTCTCTGCGATAGCTTGTCTTTGGACTTGGTTCTATCAATTCATATTCTTTCCATGTAACCCTACGGTCTTCTTTAATCTCAGGGTTAATTTCTACCAAACAAATATCATTTGGATATTCTCTGGCATTTCTCTCTAAAAATTCTGTAATTGGCATAATTTCCCTCACATCTTCTTCGACTCTGTTAATACTTTAACATTTTTAATCAATGAACCGATTATATCAAATGCAAGCTATCAGGTCAACCAAAAAACTGGGGAAAAACAGATATAGTTTATTCAATTTGACTAAAAAAAATATATGAATTTTTTATAGAAAGTATATAAAAAAAGTATATTGAAAAATTTTAAGAAAATACTATCCATTTCAAACGAATATTCACAATTCGCTTTCACAACTTCCTCATAACCGAATAATTTAGTTCTTATTTCATAACATAAAAAATGCACTAAACAAATGATATGTTTGGTGCATTTCTACCTTTTCATGATTTATTTATAATAATTTTTTATTCCACAATCTTTACTATTTTAAATAATAAACATAATTCTCTTTTCTTGGTGCTGGTGTCTTTGCCGGCTCTGCTGCATAACCAAGAACACAATGCCCTATACCTTCATAATTTCCTTCAATACCAAGCTCTGCTAAAATCTGCTTACCGAAATCCATCTCAAATTCTTCTTTAGCTCTATGAATCCAAATACTAGAAACATCAAGGCTTTCTGCTGCATTCATAAGATTACCCATTACAAGTGAA
>JAFWXB010000279.1 GCA_017523185.1 Lachnospiraceae bacterium
TATCTTACCAATAAAACAGACTGTCCTACGCCTACCTGTCATACTATCTATTCTGAAACTGAGCCGGAATTATTTCACTTTATAAAAATGTATCAAAATTCTGATAATTCTATGCAAAAAAGATTGATAACATATATTAAAAATTTCAATGAAAAATTATAAATTAACAAGCTATAATTACTTTTGAAAATTAATTTTTATTCTTATATAAAAAATTTTATACTAATTCTACTACAAAAATAATAAGATTTTTACTTATAATATAATGAAATGGAGTTATTTATGAAACGAACTATTTCTTATACCATTCCAAATGATTTTCATAATAAAACAATTGAACAATATTTAAAAGCACAAGAATACCCTCATCAAACGATTGTACAACTAAAAAAGACTTCGGAGGGCATTCTTAGAAATGGAGTTTGGGCTTATGTTACAGAAAAATTAGAAAGTGGAGATATTCTTACGATTCACCTTATAGAAGAACAAAAAGCACCTTCTTCTAATCACATACAGGCAATCCCTGTTGATTTTTGCATTGTATATGAGGATGAAGATATTTTAGTAATTGACAAACCTGCAAATATGCCCATACATCCTTCTATGAATCATCATGAAGGTACTTTAGCAAATGGGCTTATGTACTATTTTCAAGAAAAAAAAGAAGATTTTACATTTCGCTGTATCAATCGTTTAGATAGAGATACAACAGGTCTTACAATTGTTGCAAAGCATATGTTAAGTGCAGGAATTTTAAGCCGTCAAGTGGCAAATAGAGAAATTCATAGGACATACCAAGCGATTTGTTCAGGTAAAGTCCCGGAAAGTGGAACAATTGATAAAGCAATTGCAAGAACTGACAATTCTACGATTGAAAGATGTGTAAATGAAGAAATCGGGGAATATGCCATTACCCATTATAAAAGACTTGCATATTCTGAAAAAAAGAATTTATCTTTGGTAGAATTAAAGTTAGAAACAGGGCGTACACATCAGATTCGTGTGCATATGAAATATATCGGCTATCCGATAATCGGAGATTTTCTCTACAATCCCGATTATCGTTTTATCAGCCGACAAGCACTTCATTCTGCAAATCTTACGTTTACGCACCCTATTACAAAAAAACTTATGCACTTTGAAGCACCTTTACACTTCGATATGCAAGCGCTTTTTGAGTAAAAAGAGTTTTTTTGTGTGATAAGGCACTTTGCCTTTTAATACTTTATGACGAATATAAGCATACGTATATTTTTCACCTTTAACTGCAAGCATTTCCAATAAAAATTCCAACAATGCAGCAGTATCTTCATGAAGCATATAGTGTCCTTTTCCATTGCGATAATAAATTAAGGCACTATCATCTTTATATTTTTCTTTTTGATAATTTTTGGAGGCACTTACACGGTCAATAAACATTTCGACCACATAGCGAACCGGCATTTTCATACCGGTCATCGCTTTGCCTTCTCCTTTTTCATCTCCCATTCCATAATCAATCCAATATTCGAGATGATGTTTATTTTTGCCCTTATGATGTAACCATGCTGACGAATAACCTTTATCGTTTCGCTCTGCATTATTTGGGCTCATATATCCTTTATAATATTTACAACCTACAAGAAACTCTGTTGGAGCATATTTGGATAAATCATGCAAAATACCTTGCCAATATAATCCGACTTTAAAACACCCTTCCATTACAAGTAGCTTGTGGTTTGTGATTGTACAAAAATGTTTCCATGCATTCATATTATTTTCCTATTAATAAACAAATTGTTTGTGATTCTACTTCTATACTTCGTTGGTCTTCCATTTCCTGCACTTCTTCTAAAATTGGAGTTTGCAAGAGAGAAGAATCCATTTTTAAATACCACTTTTTCTGAGCCGGTAACTGTGGTAACGCAAGCGATACTTTTTCAGAATAAAAATTATATGCAATATAAATATCACTTATATCTTGGTCTTTTGATGCATATGCCCCACAATACAACATTCCTACACTCTTTTTGCCAGGGTCTAATTGTGTAATCCATGCATATTCTCCATGATATGATAAATCCGGCATTCCTAATGCACGGTAATCATAAAAACGATATGGTTTTTCATTTGCAATAACAGAATGTTCTTTACGAAATGTAATAAGTTGTTTGATAAATTCACGCTCTTTTTTATAACGTAAAAATTGACTCCAATCTACCCAACCAATTTCATTATCTTGACAATATGCATTATTATTCCCCTTTTGACTATTGCCAAATTCATCTCCTGCCATAAAAAGAGGAATTCCTTGTGCAAAAAACAACATCATAAACGCTGTACGAATTCTCTGTCTGCGAATTTCATTAATATAACGTTTGCGACTTGGTCCTTCGATTCCATAATTATTACTGAAATTGTATTCCGGTCCATCACTATTGTTTTCGCCATTTGCTTCATTATGCTTATCATTATACATAAATAAATCAGTTAAAGTGAAACCATTTGTAGTTGAAATATAGTTAATATATCCCAATTCATCACCTTGTTTTTTCTGCTGATTGACAAATTCACAGATATCTGTTTGAAAATGATTTAAAAGTTTTCGAACTGCATATTGATATTCTTCTTTATAAACATATAAATTTTTGTATTTTCTATTTGGATTGCTAATATACGGAAAACCCTCTGCGAAAATCTTTGTTCTGCTTAAAATTGCATCTTGTGCAATTGCCAACAATGGTAAATTTGTTCCTAGTATATGAAATCCATCAACATGATATTCTCTTACCCAAAAACGCAATGCATCCAAAATCAAATTACAATTGGTATCATGTGGAAAAAACATTTCCATGACACATTCCATATTGTTTTCATGTAAACTTTTTATCAATTTTTTAAATTCTATTGAAGCTTTCTTTGGTTCTGAAGCATAGGACGCTTTTACAGCAAAATAATTTCCCTCACTATATCCCCAATAGTTCAATTTCTTTTCTTCTTCTTTTTCACCTACGATAATTGGCTGAATCAAATCTTCCTTTTCGGCCTGCCATTTCACATAATCAGGTATACAAGCTTCTATATCTTCCGGAATCGGCATTTCTTCAAATTCATACATTGGCATAAGTTCAATAGTTGTTACACCTAAATCTTTGAGATAAGGAATTTTATTTTTTATACCCATAAAAGTTCCTTTTATTTTATCTGCCATTTTACTTGCCATTGTAAAGCCACGCACATGAAGCTTATACATAACCATTTGTGATTTTGGAATTTCCGGTTGTTTATCATTCCCCCATGAAAATGTATCTGTAAGAAAAGAAGAATATACTTTATATTTATGTTCCTTGCGTAATTCATCATTCCAAATCTCTCTGCCGGAAATCACTTTTGCATAAGCATCTACTACTTTTTTACCATTAATTTCATAGTAATAATAATATTTCTGTAATTCTTGTGATGAAATCCCTGAAATTGTAATAGAACGTAAAGAACCTAAGCAATATTCTTTCGGTACTTCAATTACCTTTTTTTCTTCAGTCTCTTTTTGTACGGAAACAATGCAGCAATTGTCTTCCTTCTCCCCCTCGAATGTAAATGTAATTTGATTCTTTGCAACTGTTACACCTAGTGTTGTATAGTTCCCCTCTTTTACTATTAAACTCATGCTGCCTCCACTTTCTCGTCTGATTGTTATATATTGTTGTTATATTGGTATCTTGAACTACTTCCACTACTTTTTGGTTAATAAAAAGTGAAAGTTTCTTGCTTCTGCCACTATTTATGACTTATCATACTTCTTTTTCTTGATAAGCATTACTTAATGTCCACAAGCGTCCGGTTCGGCTAGTCCTTAGCCTACCATCATTTTCAGTTTTTCTAATAACCTGACTATTTTAAATGCTATAATTGACAAAACACCAAAAATTGCACAAAAATATCATTTATTTGTTATACAAATCCATTTCTTATTATGATTTAAAAACATAAACTGAAAATTCAAAGATTTATTCTTCATAACTCCTATATCTTTGCGTATATATTATACATTGTTTTTAAAATTTTGTATATATTATTTTTGTTGTATACACAATTTCCATCTTACAATTATATTTTCTTTTTATTTAACATTTCTATCTTATCTGTTTCTTGACAATCTATTTTTTCGATATATAATTGTTTTATAGAACTATAAAAGCAAAATTTTTATATATTGTATGTTCTTTTTACTATATAAAAGCAAATCTATCATACTGTATATATTTATATACCATAAACAATTTTTTATATTTTCATGCAATATTTAATTTTTACTTAATTTATAGTATAAAAAATTATGAGAAAAGAGTGATTTTATGCCTATATATAAACTTAATGAACTATCTGTTGGAATGATTATTGCAGATGATATTCGCTCATATGCAGGTCAGATTATTGTTCGTAAAAATTCTGTCCTTACCCGACAAATGATTGGTCATTTAAAATATTATTCTATCCCACAAGTAGAAATTTATGAAGGTGAAATTTCTAAAGAGATAAAAAAAGCATTAGATAACCAACATAATGTAGAAGCTACCCATTTAAAACGTCTTTTAAATTCTCAGGAATACAAAGAATTTAAAAAAACTTATACAAACAATGTTTCTGTTTTGGAAAATTCCGTAAACGATATTATTTTAAAAAATGCACCTGTTCAACCAAAACAATTATTACATGAAATTATTACTATATTTGATACAGACCAAAGTTATTTTTCTCTTTTTGGTATGCTTCATTCTATGAAACACATTGACGATTCTACTTATGCCCATTCCGTTAATGTAGCAATTATTAGTCGAATGATTGGTACTTGGAATAACTTTGATTCAGAAACCTTAGACCAACTTACACTCGCAGGTCTTTTACACGATATTGGAAAATGTCAAATTCCAGACCATATTTTATTAAAACCAAGAAAGCTTACCAAACAAGAGTTCGAATTTGTAAAAATGCATTCTCAATTTGGTTATAATATCTTAAAAAATCAAGATTTAGACCCTCGTGTAAAAAATGCTGCACTATTTCA
>JAFWXB010000280.1 GCA_017523185.1 Lachnospiraceae bacterium
GAAAACCATACAATCAGCTTTAGAAACATTAGGTGTGAAAGAAGATTTGGATTGTGATTTGTTAAAAGAACAGGATGAGTGGATTTTAGAAATTATTATTAAAAGTGTGATTATGAAAATGTTATTAATTTCAAATAATAATCTTCCATTGGTAATAAATCTTAAGGCAGGAAATATTACAATTCCTGTTTGGACAAAAAAAGAACAAGATAATGCATATAGATTGACTTCTTTGTTTCAAAAGAAAAATCTTTGTGTTCAAGCATATAATGGAGAGATGATTAGTGTTCACCTTGCAATGAAAAAAGAAGATTTTTTATTAATATCTAATATGAATTATGAATTGATTATTAATGAGATATTGCAACAAAATTATACCCCGACAGTAGATATTTTGGTTAATACATTTATATTAAATGGAATTAATGCGTTCGATGAGAATCAAAATATGGATTTATATAATATGCTTTTAACTATATCAAATTGGCAAGTCGAAAAGCAAGAAAGTGATATTAATATTTTAAATAATTATCAGTTAGTAAAAAGGAAAAGAAAATTAAGAATAGAGGAAATTTCAAAATTAAATACTATTAAAATGAACAATACACAGATAGATATTAGGTTAGGAGTAGCTATTTTATTACAAAGTAAAATTGAGATGGAAGCCTATTGGGAAGAATTAGATGGAGAACAAAAGAAAAGGTTTAAGGAATTTCCAATATGTTATTTTGCAAAAGAGTTGTTGAATTAAATTATTTTGAAATACTAAACTAATAAATATAGGTAATATTTTTATTTTTGGAGTGTATAAATTTATTTTTCCTCAATTTCCCCTCAATTCGCACTCAATGTATTTTCTACCCTCTTTCAGTAGAATGAATTTGTAAAGGAAACAGCACTAAATTTTAAAATTTGGTGCTATTCCAAAGCAAATCTACTAAAAGGGGGTATTTTTTATGAGCAAAAATAAATACATGGAGGTGCAGAACACATGAAAGAATTCAATCATATCAAAATCATTGCAGTTGACCATGGATATGGTAACATCAAGACTGCAAATACGGTTACACCAACTGGAGTAACTGTCTATGAAACAGAACCGATTTTTAGAGGCAACCTTTTGGAATATAACAATCTTTACTATCGTATTGGCGAAGGACATAAAGAATTTATTGCAGATAAAGCTATGGATGAAGATTATTATATTTTGACTTTGATGGCAATTGCAAAAGAATTACATATCGTTGGTATTCAGAAAGCAGACGTACATCTTGCAGCAGGCTTGCCATTAACATGGGTTCGGAAACAACGAGAAGATTTTCGCAAGTATTTACTTCGTAATACAGAAGTACAATATCGTTTTAATGGCAAGAACTATCAAATTCATTTTGTAGGATGTAGTTTATATCCACAAGATTATCCTGCGATTGTTAGTCGATTGGGAGATTTTAAAGGGAGTAATCTTTTGATTGATATTGGAAATGGTACAATGAACATTTTGTATATCAATAACAAAAAAGCTATGGAAAGTCGCTGTTGGACAGAAAAATTTGGTGTAAACCAATGTATGATTAGGGCAAAGAATGCGATATTGGACAATTTTGGTGTAAAAATAGAAGATGCTACGATTGAGCAGGTACTTCGTTATGGAACTGCTGATATTGGAAAGCCATATTTGGAATGTATTGTTTCCGTTGCAAAGCAATATGTAGCTGAGATTTTTGCTACCCTTCGTCGTTATGAATATAATCCAGATTTTATGCGATTGTATATCGTGGGTGGTGGTGGCTGTTTGGTAAAACATTTCGGACAATACGAACCAAATCGTGTCACGATTTTGGAAGATATTTGTGCAACAGCGAAAGGATATGAATATCTTGCCCTTGCAAGTCTTCGCAGGAAGGAGTAAGTCATGCAGGAAAATATTCGTACAACTAATATTCGTTTTAATTTGAATAAGGAAATACAACAGCAAGCATGGAAATATCTGCAAACAATGGATAAAGGAACTTTCAAATCTTACAGTCATGTGATTGCTGTATCATTGGTGGAATACTTTGAACGTTATTATCGTACACAAAATGACCCTTATTTCGAAACCAGAGAACGTGAGGAACAGTTTGTAAATCAAATCGTTTCCAAAGTAGAAGGTGTTATGGAAAAAACACTTCCGGTCTTTTTAGCAGGTTGCATGACAGGATTATCACAAGTAAATGTTCCAACACTTACTTCCTCTGTACAACAAGAAACGGATGTTGATGTGGATTGGGATTTTCTTGGAGAGTAATCTTCACTTATTACAAAGAAAGAAGGAAACACAAGATGCAATTTCTTACACCAACCATGCAGTTACCACCCTATATGGCATTTCCAAGATTTTTATTGGATAAAGTACAGTTAAGTGAAACAGCAAAAATTATCTATATGCTTCTGTTGGATAGAGCAAGGTTATCTATGAAAAATGATGGATGGACAGATGAACAAGGCTATGTGTTTCTTTTCTTTCCGATTAAAAAATTGGCAGAAACCATACATAAAAGTGAAATGTCTGTCAAAACAGCGTTGCGTGTATTGGAACAAGAAGAACTGATTGTTCGTAAACGTCAGGGAGTAGGTCTTCCCAATCAGATTTATGTAAAAATTCCATTAGAATATCTCATGCAAGCGGAAAGAAATCTTTCTTTGGAACAGACAGAAAACTTTCCTATGGATAGACAGGAAACTGTCTGTCAGATGGAAAGAAAACTGTCCGGTAATAATAAAGAGAATAGTAATAACCAAAAAGTAAAAAGAGGGAATAAGGAAATATCTGCGTATGGCAGTTATGAAAATGTATTTCTCTCCCAAGAAGAAGTTGCGTTATTAAAAAAGGAAGTACCGAATTATTTAGATTATATAGAAAAACTCTCTGTTTATATGGTATCCAGCGGAAAAACATATTCCAATCATGCTGCGATAATTCGCAGTTGGGCATTGCGTGAAAATAAAGGCTTTGCCAAACGAACTTATGAATGTAAAGAAGGGGAAAGTTTATGAAACCTATATTTCAGATTACAGATAAAGAAGAAAACGTGCTTCAAGAAGATACTTATCTCAATGAAGAAGATAAATTGATGTATTGCTCCAAATGTCATACACCAAGGCAACATCGATTGTAATGGAATGGAAAAGAATTGACACCTACCATAAGATGTCATTGTCAAAAGGAAGAATATGAAAAGCAGGGATGTACACCAAAATAGCATTTCAGCAATATAATCATCATTGCCAAAATGCTATGCAAAATGCTATTTTACCTTACATCATAAAATATGCACACTTATTGATTCACTTTACAACTCTTTCTTTTCCAGTATCCTATGACTGACAAAGCCAGACAAAATATAAAACGCAACACAAACCAAACATATTATGCTAAATCCTAGTACAACAGATGAACTCATCAAACTCGCCAGCATTTCAACTACGTTCACTCCAGCTAATTCAAGTAGCTTTACAATACCAAACCCTAATAAAACTACGATAATCATTGCAATCATCTTTACAAACTTTCCTTTTTCCGAGCCATATTTCATCTGC
>JAFWXB010000281.1 GCA_017523185.1 Lachnospiraceae bacterium
AAACAATTAAAAACTACATTGCATCAGAAGACAAAGACCTTGCAACATTAAAACTTATCCCAATGGTATTCGCAGGCTGGATGAGATACTTAATGGCTATTGATGACAATGGAAATAAATTTGAACTTAGCCCAGACCCATTACTTGATACAGTTTGCCCAATCGTTGCAGACATCAAACTTGGTGATACAGATGTAGAAGAAACAATCAAACCATTATTAACAAACAAAGCTATCTTTGGTGTAGACCTTTATGAAGTTGGCTTAGCAGATATGGTTGTTGGATACTTCACAGAGTTAATCGCAGGACCGGGAGCTGTAAGAGCTACACTTAAAAAATACGTTTAATTTGAAAAACGAACCTATTTTGTTATAAACAGATAAATAATTTGTAAACCTATAAAGTATTATTTATCAAAATTTGACAGAATACACCCACCTCAAAGTGATACTTACGCAGGTGGTGAATGTAAAAGTAGTTCACATATCCCAAGTGACAAAGCAGATTTTAAATAGTGATTAAATTTAATTATGTAATAAAGATATTGAAAAATCATACAAGTTGTATATGTTTATACAACTTGTAGGTTTTTCAGTAAATAAATATAGAAAAATGTGCTATCGTTTGATAAAAAGAAATTAGGTGTATATCTCTTTTCTTTTTAGAATAGAACGAAACCAAGATAGAAAAGGAGAGATTCCAATGAATGCAGTATTAGAAAAAATCCAGAAAACCGGTATTATTCCAGTAGTTGTAATCAATGATGTAAAAGATGCTGAACCATTAGCAAAAGCTTTAATCGAAGGTGGACTTCCATGTGCAGAAGTTACATTCCGTACAGAAGCAGCAGAAGAAAGTATCCGTATTATGAAAGAAAAATTCCCAGAAATGTTATTAGGTGCAGGAACTGTTCTTACAACAGAACAAGTTGACCGTGCAGTAGCAGCTGGTGCAGAATTTATCGTTAGCCCGGGATTAAATCCAAGAATCGTTAAATACTGTGTAGAAAAAGGCATTGCTATTACTCCAGGTACAGCAAATGCTTCTGATATGGAAATTGCTCTTGAAAATGGTCTTGAAGTAGTTAAATTCTTCCCAGCTGAACCAGCAGGTGGACTTAAAATGATTAAAGCATTAGCAGCTCCTTATGTAAACTTAAGATTTATGCCAACAGGTGGAATTAGCCCATCTAACGTAAGAGATTACTTAGCATATGACAGAATTATCGCTTGTGGTGGAAGCTGGATGTGTTCAGGTGATTTAGTTAAAGCTGGAGATTTCGAAAAGATTAAAGAATTAACAGCAGAAGCAGCAGCTATCGTAAAAGAAATGAGAGGCTAATCTCGTAAATATAAAAAATAGAATCTCACTTGTGGGATTCTATTTTTTAACTATATAAAAATTATACAAAAATATTTTAAATTTATTGGGGGATGATAAAAATGAAACAGTTTATGGACAAAGATTTCCTTTTGACAACAGATACGGCAAAACATTTGTATCATGATTATGCAGCACCAACTGTAATTCCAGTATTAGATTACCATTGTCACATTAATCCACAGGAAATCTATGAAGACAGAAAATTCGAAAATATTACACAGGTTTGGTTAGGAGCTGACCATTATAAATGGCGTCAGATGCGTTCTAACGGTGTAGAAGAAAAATATATTACAGGTGATGCTACAGATAGAGAAAAGTTCCAGAAATGGGCTGAAACATTAGAAATGGCTATCGGAAATCCATTATATCATTGGAGCCATTTAGAATTACAGCGTTATTTCGGATATGAAGGACATCTTTGTGGTGAAACAGCAGAAGAAGTTTGGAACATTTGTAATGAAAAATTACAGCAACCGGAATTTTCTGCTCGTGGTTTAATTAAAATGTCTAATGTTACATTAGTAGCTACAACAGACGACCCTGTAGATACTTTAGAATGGCATCAGAAAATTAAAGCAGATGAAAGTTTTGATGTACAGGTTCTTCCAGCTTGGAGACCGGAAAAAGCTATGGGTATTAACAAACCTGGCTTTATTGATTATATCAACAAATTATCAGAAGTAAGTGGTGTAACAGTTAATTCTTTTGCAACATTAATTGATGCATTAAGAGTTCGTTTAGATTACTTCAATGAAAACGGTTGTATTATTTCTGACCACAGCTTAGATTATGTAATGTTTGAACCTGCTACAGCAGAAGAAGTAGAAGCTATTATGGCAAAACGTCTTGCAGGTGAACTTGTTTCTAAAGTAGAAGTAAAGAAATTTGAAACAGCATTTATGGTAGAACTTGGAAAAGAATACCACAAGAAAAATTGGGTAATGCAGTTACATTATGGTGTAAAACGTGATAACAACAAAGCTATTTTTGCAAAACTCGGACCGGACGCAGGTATTGACTGTATCAGCAATTACACACCATCTTCTGAAATGGCTGATTTCTTAAATGCATTAGCAGAAACAGACCAGTTACCAAAAACTATCCTTTACTCCTTAAATCCAATCGACAATGCTTCTATTGGAACAATTTTAGGATGTGTCCAAGATTCTTCTTGCGTAGGTAAAATTCAACAAGGTAGTGCTTGGTGGTTCAATGATAACAAACAAGGTATGATTGACCAGATGGTATCTCTTGCAAACTTAGGTTTACTTGGTAACTTTATCGGTATGCTTACAGACTCCAGAAGTTTCTTATCTTATACAAGACATGAATACTTCCGTCGTATCGCTTGTGAATTAATCGGTACTTGGGTAGAAAATGGCGAATATCCGGCAGATGAAAAAGTATTAGCAAAGATTGTAAAAGGACTTTCTTACAACAACGCAATTCGTTACTTTGGATTTGATTTAGAAACAAAATAAAAATAGATAAAATCTTTGGTGGAATTGAATTTAGATTTTAGTTTCATATTTTATTTGTAAAAAGTATAAAGCATAATAGAAGACACAAATATATCAAGAGATGTATTTGTGTCTTTTTAGTAAAATACGAAAAATTGCACAAAAATATGCTCCATTTGTCTGTTATACAAATACATTTATGATTATAATTACAAATATGTCTTTCTATCATGGATAAATTTGTGCAATATTCTAAATATGCTTATTGAGAGTTATGAAGTATTTATAAATTGAAAGGGGAAATATGAAAAAAAGATTTTTTTTAGGCATGGCAGTATTTCTAATGGCTTTACAGTTATGTTCTTGTGGAAAACTTTCAACAAAAGATATGTTAGAAATGCTAGAAAAGGAACAGGCGATTTCTGTTAT
>JAFWXB010000282.1 GCA_017523185.1 Lachnospiraceae bacterium
AGTTAGAACTGTTTCAAGAAGTTATGATACACCATCCTATCAAAATATATAAAATGATACAGCAACTACAATACCAATTAAGCAGAAGAAGTTTTTCAGAACAAAAGCAATTTGTATATGAGTTGTTGCAAAAATATGCATTAAGTACATTTCTTGCTATAAAATATAAAGAGGCGAGAGAAGATATATGCAAATTTGGAGCAGAATATTTTTTTGTGCTTTGTTTTCAACCGGAATATTGGAAAGATTCCAATTTGATTATTAAAAAAGATAAAAATGGAGAAAGAATTGTAACTTACGATTTAGATATGAAAAAGATTTCCCGAAAGAAAATAGAACAATTTCTACAAATGACAAAAGAGGAATTTATATATTTTGCCGAACAATATAAAAAAATAAAAGTTGTGGAAATTCATAGAAATTCTGCAATTTGTTTATTAAAAGACCAAGAACAGTATTATGAGGAATTTGATGAGGAGGTTTTGAAAAATTATCGAAATTTGTTGTATATGGATATTCCAAAATATATTCGTGAGTATCAAAGATTTGCATTTGATTCTTTTCAACTCATTGATATATTGAAGTTGTTAGTACGATATGAAGGAAATTGGATATTAACGTGGAAAAATTATGTACATAAAGAATTTGCAGGCGAAGAATCGGATAGTCTTTTTCATAAAATTAAAATACAAGACAAAGAGGAAGAAGACATCTCTGTAGATTATTTATTTTCTTATTTAAAAATTATAGAAGAAAACTTAAATCGTATACATAAGGAATTATGGGTATTTAAGTATCGAAATAAGAATAAAAGTGATACAAATAGTATTGTATTTATTACAAATATTCAATTTCCGAGTATAAGTATAAACGACTTTTTGTGTCGTTATTTTGGTACAGATACAATAAAAGGAACATTAACACAAGAAACATTTTCTAAATTTTCGAAAACAGCGTTTAAATTTGACCCTCAAGGATTGTAAGATTTTTATATAAAGAATATAAATTAGACGATAAGAAAAAATATTTTTAAAAAATACTTGATTTTAAAGGGAGTTTGAGAAAAAAGTAAGAAAGATACCATAGAAATTGCAATATGTTAATATAAAGTAACAATTAGAATTCTATATATATTTAACGTGAGTTCAATAATTAAAATATTTTAGAAGAATTATATAAAAAAAGAACTATGTTATAAAAGTTGTAGTTTGATAATCAAATATATACTTTTCATATTTTTTTGAACTCATCTTATTTATACATGATAAATAGATGTAAGAAGCGAATTTTAAGAATTACTTTTATATGGCAATAAAATTGATAAAGGAAAATCCGACAGATGAAAAAAATACATAACATAACAATATATGTCATGCGTGTTGATATACAAGGTCAGCAATTTCAAGGGTATTTATTACAGGTTCAAAATTTAGAAGAAAGTTTATGTAAATATATAAATGGAATAATAGAAAAGTTTACAATAGATGAGAAATTTGTTGTGTTTTCGGAATGTGATGCTGTTGTTTTAGGTATGCCTTTAAATCGTGCATTATATGATAAAACAGATACTTTGGGAACGATTTTTTCAGGAAATATTATTGTAGTAAAGCAGAATGTAAATAAATGGGAAAGTATATGCGAAAGTGATATACCAATAATTTGCCAATATTTGAAACCTATTGTAAAAATAGCAAATGGAATAGTAGAAACAACAGATGAAAGTCTGTTGCCAATATGGAATCAGAAAAACGATAAATAGTAGCTGATAATTTATTGCAGATATGAAATCATAGAAGGCATAATAATTTATTATAGATATAAAATTATAGAAATTATATATAATAATTTATTACAGATATGAAATCATAAAAAATAAGTACCTAAAAATCTATGATTAATAAGTACCTATTTTCTGAAAAATTCATTAAAATCACATTGAAAAATGTCTGTTAAAGCTATCAGCATATCTACTGTTGGATTGTTCCAACCATTTTCTACTTTAGAAAATATACCTGTAGTTACATTGATACCTTTTAATTGTAATTGTGCAATTACTTCTATTGCTTTCATGTTGCGTTCTTTTCGTAATCTGCGAATATTTGAACCAACAATCGGATTCAAATGTTGATTGATTCTTTCTGCCATAATAACACCTCAAAAAAATTGTATCGAAAACGGAAGAAAAAAGTATCCAAAATAGAAGTTATATGATATAATTATATGAAATATTACGATTAATATACTAT
>JAFWXB010000030.1 GCA_017523185.1 Lachnospiraceae bacterium
CCCCAATACTTTGCTCCCGTTTCTATGTTGTTCATCCCATAGAACCCAGATATTATGGTTGGGATCGACATGATCAATGTAATGGATGTCAATGTCTTCATTACATTATTCAAACGATTATCCAGCACCGATGACATCAATTCACGTGTACCATTGATAATATCTCGATAAATAACCGTCATTTCGATCGCCTGTTTATTTTCAATAATAACATCATCCAAAAGCTCTTTATCTTCCGGATACTGTTCCAAGCGTTTATATCGAGTCAGTCGATCCAATACATTCCCATTTGCACGAAGTGATGTTGCAAAGTATACCAGCGTAGATTCCAATTCATGTAATGCAATCAAGTCATCTTCTCTTGTATCATTTCCAACACGTTCTTCTATCTCTGTGCGTTTTTTGTCTATTGTACGCAGATTGCTTTGGTACAATACGGAAATGCGATATAAGATTTGATACACAAAACGCAATTTCTTTTTGGTACTAAATTCTTTCACACGATTGTTAATAAATACATTTAATACCGGAATTTCTTCTGTACAAATCGTAACAATGACATCTTGTGTTAAAATAATACCAAGTGGTATTGTTGTATAACTTTCTTTTTCATGTCGTATTTCAATAGAAGGAACGTCTACTAAGATTAAAGTATATCCATCTTCTAATTCAATACGGGAGCTCTCTTCTTCGTCGAGAGCCGCAAAAAGGTCTGCAATATCTACATCTAAAAGCTCTGCAATACGTTGCCCCTCATCTATCGTGGGGTCTACCATATTGACCCATACTCCCCTATCTATTGTTTTTTCTTCATGGATTTGCCTATCATCGGTTTTATAATACTTAACCATGGTGCTTCCTCCTATCTTTGTACTACAACTTTTTTTATAACCTCTTACCAAAACAAAATAATATAAATAAACAACTTACTTTCTCACTTATTCTTTATACACAATTTGATATGCATTTAAATCCAGCCATTTGTCAAATTTATATCCCACCTTTTTTAATTGTCCACAAAATGTAAATCCAAAATATTCATGTAAATGAATACTTGTTTTATTTTCTCCTGTAATTAATGAAATTACTACCCAAATATCAGAATGTTGCTTCGCAAAGTCTAATGTATGTTTCATCAATCGTTTGCCTATACCTTTTCTGCGATATTCTTCTTTGATATAAATCGAAATTTCTACAGTATGGTCAAATGCTTTTCTATCACGATATTGTGATAGAGAAGCATAACCACATACTTGTCCCTCTTGTTCTTCTACAAAAATAACATAAGGTTCTTTTTCATGTTCGAAAAACCATTGCAAACGATTTTCATCATCTTTGATTTCTGTATCAAATGTAGCTATTGTATGAAGAATCGCATGATTGTAGATTTCTTTTAATGCTTGTATATCTGATTTTACTGCTTTTCTTATCATAGACTAATCTTCTACTTTTTTATATTTTTCACTTTGCATACGAATCAATTCTGCATCATCAAAATAGTTAATCTGCATTGCACGTTTTACTTCTGCCATAGTTTGAGCTGCTTTTTCTCTTGCTACTTCACTACCTTTTCTTAAGATATCGTATACCATCGGAATATCTTTTTCATATTCTGCACGTCTTGCACGAATTGGTGCAAGTTCTTCTTGCAATACACTATTTAAGAACTTCTTGATTTTTACATCACCAAGACCACCACGCATATAATGTGCTTTTAATTCATCTAAATTTGCATAATCCGGAAGGTATTCTGCGAAACGTTCCGGTTTACTAAATGCATCTAAATAAGTAAATACACAATTTCCTTCTACATGTCCCGGGTCTGAAACTTTAATATGTGTTGGGTCTGTATACATACTCATAACTTTTGTTTTTACTTCTGCTTCTGTATCAGAAAGATAAATACAGTTTCCTAATGATTTGCTCATTTTCTGTTTGCCATCTGTACCAGGTAAACGACAACAAGCCTGATTTTCCGGCAAAAGAACTTCCGGTTCTACTAATACCGGTGCATAAATAGAGTTAAATTTACGTACAATTTCTCTTGTTTGTTCAATCATTGGAAGTTGGTCTTCTCCAACCGGTACAAGTGTTGCTTTAAATGCTGTTATATCTGCTGCCTGACTGATTGGATAAGTAAAAAAGCCAACAGGAATACTTGTCTCAAAATTACGCATTTTAATTTCTGTTTTTACTGTTGGATTTCTCTGTAAACGTGAAACAGTTACAAGATTGGAATAGAAAAATGTCAATTCTGTTAATTCCGGAATCTGTGACTGAATAAATAATGTAGATTTTTCAGGGTCAAGTCCACAAGAAAGATAATCCAAAGCTACTTCAATAATATTTTGACGTACTTTTTCCGGATTTTCAAAGTTATCTGTCAATGCTTGTGCATCTGCAACCATAATAAAAATTTTATCAAATTCACCTGAATTTTGTAATTGTACACGTCTTCTTAAAGACCCTACATAATGTCCTACATGTAATCGTCCTGTTGGTCTATCACCTGTCAAAATAATTTTTTCCATTTTATTCCTCCTCATAAAACCCGATATTTTGTTCTCTATATATCAAATCCTAATTTTTTCTTAATTTTACAAAACCCTATTCTTTTATATTTTATTATTTACCAATTATAAATATATTACCTTTTAATATATACATACATTTACTTGCAAGTACGTTTTAACACCAATTTTCTTATAACATTAACGCCTAATGCCAATAATAATAAAATAAAAATAATTACTGCTATTATCATATAGAAAAATTTATTTGGATTTTTAATTAATTCCCAAAGATTTCCGTCAGATGTTACAATTTTACATCCCTCGTTTTGTGCATATTTCTGTGGTACATTTCCAATACCATCTCCATCTGTATCTTCAAATGATTCCATATATGTTGCAATTGCTACCCATGCTTTTAATTCTTTGCCCTCTGTCATAATAACAGCATCTGTATAATCTGTAATCGGTGTTCCATCTGCATTTTTTGGAACTAACGATAACAGTCCATATGATAAATCCGTTACACCACCTAACATCTGTGATGTATAAAAATCAGTAACCACACGATATAATTTATCATCTTCTAATTCTACACGATTTTCATTCTTATCACAAAGATATACATCTGTTACACGATTTAAAATCATGCGTTTTTGATTACATTCCCAATATAATCCATCTGTATAAAGTCTTGCAGTTGACATTAAACCAGAAATACTTGCATCTAATTCTGCCACTATTTTTAATTCTTCTCCAGTTAGATATACACTAATCAACGGATAGCCTGCAATTTCATCTTCTCCAATTCCAAGTGAAAATGAGTTAAACACATGTTCCGGTGTAATCGCTCCAAGTGCATATGTATCACGAATTGTTCCTGCCGGTACAACTGCCACATCTACCGGTATTCCAT
This sequence comes from Lachnospiraceae bacterium, assembly GCA_017523185.1. The sequence goes on from JAFWXB010000030.1 coordinate 3,427, forward strand.
CAAAATCATTTGCTTGTTCTACTGCATATGTATATGCATCTGCCATAATACTTCCTAAATTTAATTCCTTATGTAATTCTGAAGTATCTGATGCTGAAGCAAATGGAACTTCATTTGTACAAAGCACTTTATCCTTTGTGTAACCGAATTGTTCTAAATATTTACTATCCACAATTGCCATAAAAGCATCTGCTTTTTGTTGTGTTTCCACATCTGCTTCAATGGAATCGTCAACTTTTAACAGTTCATACATATCCATTTGCCAACGACCATCTGTTTTTTGGCTCATAGTAAGATTTCCTAAATATTTCCCATATTCTCCTACTGACACAATATAAGTATTTCCATGTACAATCGGCTCATCTAATTTTGTATGTGTATGCCCACTAATAATTAAATCTATTTCCGGTACACTTTTTGCAAGATTTTCATCTTCAGATTTTTTCTCATCTTCCCATGTTCCACTATGAGAAACACAAACTATCATATCCGCATCTTCATTTGCTTGAATTTGTGCTACGGTTTCTTTCATTGCTGTAATTGGGTCTTTAAAAATAAGAGGAGGATTTGGCACACACGCAAGTGCATCTACACCAAATACACCCGTTACTGCAATTTTAACACCATTTTTTTCTACTATAATATAATCTTTTATATCGTAGTTTGCAAAAGCATCTGATAAAAGTTGTTGTTCTTCTGTTAAACCTTCTTGTTGCATTGCTTCCCAATCCACATTACAAAGTACCATTTGAGGAAGTTGCTCTCCTTTTGCAACTGCATTATTTAACATATTTACAAGCCCTTTGGCTTTATAGTCAAATTCATGGTTTCCAAGTGTTGTTGCTTCAATTCCAAGTTCTCCTAACATACGAAGTTCTGAAGCTTCTTCTTCAAACATTACTTGAACTAACGTTCCCATTGAAAAATCACCGGCATCTAATAAAAGCGTATCCGGATTTTTTGCTTTCTGCTCATTAATAAGTGTTTTTATTCTTGCAAATCCACCCATTATTTGAGACTCTCCATCTTCAACTGTTGCAAATGCATTCAAATGCGAATGTGTATCATGTAAAAACATCACATCTACCATTTTCGTTTCTGTATCTGCAAAAACATGGATACTATTTGATAAATATCCAATATATAAAAAACACATTGCAATTAAGCATATTGCTGATAATTTCTTTTTCATATGATTTCCTTTCCTTTTATCCTTTACTTACATTTTTTTATTTTACATTAATTTTTTTTTCTTGTAAACACTACGAATATAGGAAACTTCCTACTTATCTGCTTTAATAAGTTTTTTCTGAGATTTTATATATAAACAATCAGTTATCATCTATATTTTTATTCAAAAAACAAAAAACTTCCAAACTTTTCTAAAGAAATTTGGAAGTTTTTAACCGATTTCTCTTACCTATCAAAATAAATATAATTCTATTAAGAAATTACTAATGGACAACCTGTTTTTTTATTTAATGGACATTCATATACATTTCCATTTGTTGTTTTTGCAATATAAGAAAGTGGGCATTTTCTGCAATCACTTTTTGAAAAATCTCCCGGAACTTCAAATGTAAGTGTAGCTGTTTTTGGTTCCATTCTTGCAACTTCTTCTTTTTTAATATTGTTCCAACTCAATACCTGACTACAACCTAAACATTTCATATCACTTCTTGCAATTGCTCGTTTACAAGTCGGACAAGCGTAATATCTTTTGTCATTCTTTTCTACCACTTCAATTACTTCTGCTGGAAATTGTTTGATAAGGTCTGCTCTTAAATTTTCTCTCATAGTTTTTCTCTCTTTCCTATTGTATTTATAATAAATAAATTTCCCACTATTTCAAGTCCACCTCTGTGGAATCAGAATATCAATTCTTTTATGATTCTTTTTACTCAAATATACTTGATAACATACAAAAATTACACAAAAATATGCTCTATTTATGAAATAATATACATACTTCAATTTAGTTAAAATATTATATCATATAATAATCTATTTGCAAATTATAACATTTTAAAATATTCTAAATTCTTAACATTCCCTTAACTCTTTCTACAAGAATTGTAAATACATCTTTAAAATGTTATAATTATTTGCATAAAATATATCAATCTAAAAATGGAGGGTTTTTATGTTTGAGATTAAAAATTTTACGGATAATGATGATGTAAAAGTCATTCGTGCTTTAGGACCTTTTCAAGTAATTGAATATCAACGTGATTTAAGCGTTTTACCACACAATGCACAAGCAACATTTTTTTGTAGTGAAATGAATGTCAGAAAACGTCAGGTTATTTGTGATTTAAGCAAAGCAAATATTACTTTACAAGCCGGAGCTATGCAATTTATGGTTGGTAATGTGAATGCAACAACTGGTTTAAAGGGTGTTGGAGATTTGTTTGGAAAAGCAATTCGTGGTAGTATGACCGGAGAATCTGCAATCAAACCGGAATATACAGGAGATGGAATCCTTGTATTAGAACCAACTTACAAACATATCTTATTGCTTGATGTTTCTGCTTGGGACGAATTTATTGTACTAGATGATGGATTATTCCTCGCTTGCGATGCAAATTTAAAACACAAAGCTGTTATGCGTTCGAATATTTCTTCTGCTGTTGCAGGTAATGAAGGCTTATTTAATTTAGGCATTAAGGGAAAAGGCGTACTTTGTTTAGAATCCCCTTCTCCAAAAGAAGAATTAATTGAAATCACATTACATAATGATGTCTTAAAAGTAGATGGAAATATGGCTATTGCATGGAGTGGAACACTTGATTTTACTGTAGAACGTTCCGGTAAAACACTTATTGGTTCTGCTGCTTCCGGAGAAGGTCTTGTAAATGTATATCGTGGTACAGGAAAAGTATTACTTGCTCCAATTGACAAACCAGCATTATCAACACCAAATATTGCTCATATCAACTATTAATTAACCTAAAAAAGTGAAAGTCAGATTTTTATCTGCTTTCACTTTTTCTTAATTCTAACAATTCTCTATTATAAAGTTTCAAATATTTAATATATTAAAATTCGCATTTTCTATTATTAATTCTTTGCAAATCCACTACGTTCGACTAGCTTAGAAGTGAAGAGTTCTTGTTTTCTACAATACTGTTTAACAATATTTTTTTAAAATAAACTTCCTGCAAATATTTCAATTCCTATAAAAATAAGAATTACATCACCCAAAATTCCTGCTTTTCCTGCAAGTTTTGTACCTGCCTTTTTTCCCATTGCAATTCCTGCAAAACAAATAAAAAATGTAACAATTCCAATTAAAACACAAGCTAACAATGCTTCTAAGAAATGATAATTAGAAATTGTAAATCCAACCGATAACGCATCAATTGACGTTGCAATACCTTGTACAATTAATCCACGAAGATTTACAACTGATGTTTCTTCGTCCTCATCTTTATTTGTGATGCTCTCATAAAGCATTTTTCCACCAATATAGCCAAGTAAAATTAACGCAATCCACGGAATCCATTTTTCAAAAATTTTAAAATACTGTGCAATTGTAGATACACAAATCCAACCTATCATTGGCATTGCAAACTGAAATATTGAAAAAATACCGGCAACACCTATCATTTTTCTCTTTTTCATATTTGGTTCATTAAGACCATTTGCAAGTGATACGGAAAACGCATCCATAGCCAATCCTATGCCAAGCAAAATGCTGTTAAAAAAAAATGTAAATCCAAGTTTCATTTTTTGTTCTCCTTCCAAATTCAAATCTACCAAGACAAATTTATGAAACACACCACCTATAGAGATGGGAGTTTCTATTTCCAAAATAAAAAACCAAGTATGACATAGAATAAAATCATACTTGGTTACTATTTGAATAAAAAAATACAGACTCCATGTATGATTAAATCTTAACATACATGAGTCTCGCAATTTAAAACAAGCCAGACCAAAATGGTCAGTATGTTGACTTGCTACGTTAAGGACGCTTGCTACTCCCTCATTAAAACGAATTATAATATAAAATACCATTTTTGTCAATTTTTGTCGAAAATAATATTTATAAAAATAGCATAAAACAATTGCTCACAAATAGTATTTGATTTTAGCAAAAGTTTTATGCTATTATGAGATGTTTTACTGATTATCTTTTAAAACTTATACAAATCTGCTTGATAATTGACTTAATGCATCATCTTGTGTTCCTTGTCCAATGGCGTTAAATTTCCATTCTCCATTATGTCTGTATACTTCTCCAAAAATCATAGCTTTCATACCGGAATAATCATCTGTTAAATTGTATTTACAGATTTCTGTATTATTTCTTGCATCTATAATACGAATAAATGCATTTTTTATCATTCCAAAGTGTTGATTTCTTGCAGTTGCCTGATAAATATTTACAACTACTACAATTTTATCATATTGAGAAGGAATTTTTGCCAAATCTACAATAATTTGTTCATCATCTCCTGCTCCTGCTCCTGTCAAATTATCACCCATATGCTGAACAGTTCCTGTTTTATGATGTAAATTTTTAAAGTATACAATATCATCATTTGAAACAAGACGCCCATTTTGTAATACTAACGCAGAAGCATCACAATCAATATTCGCTTGTTTTGGTGCAAATAAACGGAATTTTGCTTGTTTTGCTTCATCCCAACCTAAACCGATAATAACTTTTGAAAGTCCTGCACTTTCTTTTGTTAAACTAATTTTTTGTCCTTTTTTTAAACTAACTGACATAATTGATTCCTCTATTTTTCGTTATATGAATATATCTATTTATAATAAATTACTCTTATAATTTAGTCAAACAGATATTTGCAATCTGCTTTTTCTACTTAAATTCCTTTATTCTACATCAATTCCGAAGTTGTCGCATAATGCTGCAAGTCCACCTTGATAACCACTTCCGATTGCATTGAACTTCCATTCTGTTCCATGTTTATATAATTCTCCAAATACTGCTGCTGTTTCAATGGAGAAATCTTCTCCTAAATCATAACGAAGAATTTCTTCTCCTGTTTCTTCATTATAAATACGGATAAAAGAATAATTTACTTGTCCAAAATTTTGTCTTCTAATTTCTGAATCATAAATCGTTACAGTAAATGCGATTCTTGTAATATTCTGTGGAACTGCAGTAAGGTCAACCATAATTTGTTCATCATCACCAGCACCTAC
>JAFWXB010000283.1 GCA_017523185.1 Lachnospiraceae bacterium
GCTGGCTCTAACATGTCAGATGCTGACATCGAAAAAGCAGTAAAAGAAGCTGCTGAATTCGAAGCACAGGATAAGAAACGTAAAGAAGCAATTGATGCAAGAAATGATGCAGATTCTTTCGTATTCCAGACACAGCAGGCTCTTGACCAAGTAGGTGCACAGATTGACCCGGCAGATAAAGCAGCAGTAGAAGCTGATATCAATGCAGTAAAAGCTATTTTAGATGCAAATCCGGAAGCAGACCAGATGAGTGATGCAACTGTTGCAGACTTAAAAGCAGCTCAGGAAAAATTAACACAAAGTGCTCAGAAAGTATTTGCAAAAATGTATGAACAGGCTCAGGCAGCTCAAGGAACACAAGGTGCTCAAGGAGCAGGTCCGGATATGGGTAATGCGTACGGACATACTACTTCAGCTCCGGAAGATGATGTAATTGATGCAGATTTTAAAGAAGTATAATTATACCATTCGTATTTAAGTAGTAGTTTAAAAACTTATATATAGGTAGAAAAAGTAATAAGTTATTTATAAATAATAGGCTGTTGCAAAGCACAGTCGCATGGCGAACATAGCCTTTCCAATTTGCGACGTGCTGCTTCAGCCTCATTTGACGTAGAGGAAGTAAAAAGATGGCAGAGAAAAGAGATTATTATGAAGTCTTAGGGGTGTCTAAGACAGCAACTGATGCAGAAATAAAAAAAGCATTTCGTGCTCTTGCAAAAAAATATCATCCGGATGCACATCCGGGAGATAAAGAATGTGAAGAAAAATTTAAAGAAGCACAAGAAGCATATGCTGTACTTAGTGATGCAGATAAGAGAAGACAATACGACCAATTTGGTCATTCTGCATTTGATGGAAGTGGTGGAGCAGGTGGTTTTGACTTCTCCGGTATGGATATGGGAGATATTTTTGGAGATATCTTTGGTGACTTCTTTGGTGGTGGATTTGGTGGAAGCAGACGTTCTGCAAATAATGGACCACGACAAGGTGCAAATGTACGTATGAGTATTCGTATTTCTTTTGAAGAAGCTGTATTTGGCTGTGAAAAAGAAGTAGAATTTTCTTATAAAGAAACTTGCAGTACATGTAATGGAAGTGGTGCAAAACCGGGAACAAGTCCGGAAACTTGTACAAAATGTGGTGGAAAAGGAAAAGTTGTATATTCTCAACAATCCTTGTTTGGCATGATGCAAAATGTAGCTACTTGTCCGGATTGTAATGGAAGTGGAAAAGTAGTAAAAGAACGTTGTAGTAATTGTCATGGAAGCGGTCACATTGTAAAGAAAATTCGTAAACCGATTGATATTCCGGCAGGTATTGATAATGGACAAAGCATATGTGTGCGTGACTATGGAGAACCGGGGGTAAATGGTGGACCAAGAGGTGATTTACTTGTAGAAGTAATCGTTTCCAGAAATCCGGCATTTGAACGTCAAGATATGAATATTTTCTCAAATGCTTCTATTTCATTTGCAATTGCAGCTTTAGGCGGAGATATTCGAATTAAGACCGTAGACGGAGATGTTATTTATACCGTAGCACCGGGAACACAGACGGGAACTCGTATTCGATTGAAAGGAAAAGGTGTACCATCTGTGCGCAATAAAGAGATACGTGGTGACCATTATGTAACATTGATTGTTGCAACACCAACAGGTCTTAGTAAAGATGCAAAAGAAGCACTTCGTCGTTTTGATGAATTAAGTGGTGGTTCATTAACAAAAGAAGGTGGAGCAACTACCGAAAAACAATCGAAGAAAAAAGGATTCAAGGATATTTTAGAAAAAGGGAAAGAGTTTTTCGAAGACTTATAGTAAGTAATGTATAATTTTTTCTGATATAAAGAAAAATTTTAATGCAAAAAGCCTATGGAAATGTGAAACAGAATGTTGTATGATGTTTTCGCTACATAGGCTTTTTTTAGAAAGGATTGTTTTATGTCACTCAATGAAGAACGAAACGAGTTAGACGAACAAAGGCGTGCATTAGATGAGGAAAAACGTGCATTAGAAAAAGAACGACATATATTAGATAAACAAAAACGTGATTTTATAAGACAAAAACAAATAGAAGATAACCGTTTAAGACAACAAAAAAATCTATTTGAAATGCAACTGAAAGTATTGCAAGAAGAAATTATAAAATTTACAGAAGAACGAGAGGCTTTTGCAAAGAAAAAAGCCTTTTACGAGCGTGTCAAACAATTTGAAGCACATAATTATCAGCAAGCAGAAGAAAAACCACATATTGTTCGAGGAGAAATGTTTTTCATTGGTGTAGGAAATCAACAGACACTAAAAAAGCGTTATAAAGATTTAGTGAAAATTTATCATCCGGATAATATAGGTGGAGATAATGGTACGATTCAAGAAATCAATCGAGAATATAAGAAATTGTCAAAAGTATTAGGGTAGAGAATTGCATGCGACTATTGATTTTGTATAGTTATTATAAAACGAAAAAATAGAAATAAATAAAAAGAAAAGGAATTATCATAATATAGTAAATTGTTATGATAATTCCTTTTTATATGTTATGGAATAGGCATATAAACATATATTTTATAGATTTTACGATAATATATTGACAAAAACAACATATAATAATGCAA
>JAFWXB010000284.1 GCA_017523185.1 Lachnospiraceae bacterium
AAGAAAGATTCTCCTGCAAGTATTCTTCATAAATTAGCAGAACAAATACAAAAAGGAGACCATATAACAAAAGACATATTAACACAAGTTTTTTCAAATAAGGAAATGCAGACTTTTTTACGAGATATTTTAGAACAACAGATGTTTCTTGGTATCAAAGAAGTTGCAGAAGGAGAACGTATACAAAAACTTTATAAAAACTTAGCATCTAAAATAGATAAAATAGATATGTTATTGCAAAATACAGGTATCAAAGATATTCCTATGAGTCAAACCTTAGCAGATGTGCGTGGAAATATTGAATTTATGAATCAGCTAAATCAAACGTATACTTATGCACAAATTCCATTAAAAATGGCAAATCAGAATGTGAGTGCACAACTTTATGTATATACCAATAAAAGAGATTTAAGTGACCCTGAACGAGATTTAACAGCGTTTTTACATTTGGATTTGGAGCATTTGGGCGGTACAGATGTATCAATTCATATGAAGAAAAAACAAGTAGATACAAAATTTTATATGGATAATGATAAATCTTTTGCATTAGTACAAGCAAATATGCCAATATTACAAGAACGTTTGCGACAGAAGGGATATTCTTGTACAATGAAAGTTTTAAACGAAGAAAAGAAGATAGATTTTGTAGAAGATTTCTTAAAAAAAGATGCACCTTCTACAGCACAATTACATAGATATTCCTTTGATGTGAGGGCATAGTATGGCAGAAAAAAAAGATTGGAAAGTGGTAGATAAGACAAACATTGCTAAAACAGCAGTTGCACTTGCATATGAACCGGGAGATAAAGCACCAAGAATTTTAGCAACCGGAAAAGGTATTTTGGCAGAACGTATTATTGAAAAAGCAAAAGAAAGCCATGTTCCTTTGTATCAAGATAATAAATTAGCAGATACATTGTCAAAGCTAAAAATTGGAGATGCGATTCCACCGGAATTGTATGAAGTGGTAGCAGAAATCCTTGTTTTTGTAGATGATATGGATAGAATGAAAGCAAAATTAGATGGTGTAAAGAAAAAATAAGAAACATGAATAATAGTATAGAGAAAAAAATCCAAAATAAACGACAAATAGGATCTGTTTATGAACAGAAAGCCGTAGAATTTCTCAAAGAACAAGGGCAGATTATTTTGGAAGTCAATTATCGAAATATTCTTGGAGAAATTGATATTATTACAAGAGATAAAGAATGTCTTTGTTTTATAGAAGTAAAATACAGAATGAACAATCATTTTGGTTCACCATTTGAGGCAGTTGATATACACAAGCAAAAACAGATAAAAAAAGTAGCAAAATATTATTTGATGCAACATGGATTCAATGAATGGATACCATGTCGATTTGATGTCATTGGATTTGAAGGGGAAAATCTTACTTATTTACAAAATGCCTTTTAGTTCAATAAAATAATCATAATATGTTTGTTGTACAAAGATATTTCATCATATTAGTATAAATGTGTCTTTATAATATGGACAAATAGATGCAATATGTTATATTTTATCATTTATAGTTAAATAGAAAAGAATATGAAGAATATAAAATAGAAAGGAAAAGCATGACAAATGTCATGTATGTTTGTTTTGAAAAGTTTATGAATGGTATAAATAAAAAAAATGAAAAAGAATGTTTAATTTTAAAAGAATATTCGTTACAAAATGGAGAAAAACTTCCATTATTTCAATTTCCGTTATTAGAAGAAACAAAAATAGTAAAACATTGTTTTACGACAAGGCTTGGTGGAGTAAGTAAAGGGGTATGTTCTTCTTTTAATTTAAGTTTTGCCAGAGGAGATGATAAAAATGCAGTTTTAGAAAATTATCGTCGTTTGGCAGAAGTAATGAATGTAAAAATGCAAGATTTTGTATTTTCAGACCAAACACACACTACAAATGTATTGCGTGTAGGAGCAGAACATAGAGGCTGTGGCATTACAAAGCCAAGAGAATATAGCGATATTGATGGATTGATTACGAATGAATCAGGAGTGGTACTATCTACTTTTTATGCAGATTGTGTACCACTTTATTTTGTAGACCCTGTACATAAGGCAATTGGTCTTTCTCATTCCGGTTGGAAAGGAACTGTGGCACGTATGGGTCAAAAGACATTAGAAGCAATGCATGAAGCATTTGGAACAGAAGCAAAAGATGTCTATGTAGCGATTGGACCATCTATTTGTCAAGATTGTTATGAGGTTAGCGAAGATGTAGCAGAACAATTTTATAAAGAATTTCAATGTAGAAAGAATAAAGATGTTCTTAATAAGAACGCAAATAAAAAGAATGAAGGGATTTTTTCAGAAATTGCATTATATAAAAGTCAAATGTTAATGGATAAAGGAAATGGAAAATATCAATTAGACCTTTGGAAAGCAAATGCAATTGTGTTATTGGAAGCAGGCATTTTAAAAGAACATTTAACAGTAACAAATGTTTGTACTTGTTGTAATCCAAATCTTTTATTTTCTCATAGAGCAAGTCATGGAAAACGAGGAAATCTTGGGGCATTTTTGATGTTATCTATTTGATAAGAATTTGATAAAGTGTTGAAATAGATTTAAAGTATTATAAGTAAGTATGGAATGTAAATGTGGATTGGGAATAGAAGTCTAAATAATGGATATTTGTTTATTAGGGAGAGTAAAAGATGACAATAGAACAAATTAAAGAAATATTAAATACGAATACATACGATTTTCTTAGAAATGATAAACATTTAGGTAATAATATTATTTTACTTGGATTAGGTGGCAGTTATGCCTATGGTACTTCAAATGAAAATTCAGATATTGATTGTAGAGGTGTAGCATTAAATCAAAAAGAGGAAATTTTAACAAGTCAAAATTTTGAACAATTTGTTGATGAAAAAACAGATACAACCATTTATTCATTTAATAAATTTATATCATTATTAACAAATGTAAATCCAAATACCATAGAATTACTTGGTTTAAAACCGGAACATTATATATATATTTCACCTATTGGAAAAGAACTATTAGATAAGAAACAAATATTTTTATCGAAAAAAGCAATTCATTCTTTTGCCGGTTATGCAAATCAACAGTTGTATCGATTAAATCAGCGTTCTGCTCACAAATTATCACAATCGGAATTAGAAAAACATATTTTAAATACGTTAGAGAATATGAAATATGATTTTGTAACGAAATATGCATCATTTAGTGAGGATAATATACATTTATATATTGATAAAGCAGTACAAAAAGG
>JAFWXB010000285.1 GCA_017523185.1 Lachnospiraceae bacterium
ATCATCTGATGGTCCCCAAATTTTTTGAATAATTGTCGCATACGTCAAAACTTTTCCTGTATTTTTTGAAAGTAATTCCAAAATATTATATTCTGTTCTTGTCAATCGCACTTCTTCGTTTTTTACTAAAATCATACGTCTGTCGTAGTCAATTACCATATCATGTAATATAAAAATCCCACCAAAAATGTTTTCAACTTCCGTTGTTTTTCGATTTCGAAGTGCTGCACGAACTCTTGCTAACAATTCTGCATTTCCAAACGGCTTTGTTACATAATCATTTGCACCTAAATCTAATGCAACTACCTTATCTGATTCACTTGTACGAGCAGATAACACAAGAATTGGAAGTTGCTCTGTTTTTCTTACAAATCTAATAAAATCCAATCCATCTCTATCCGGAAGCCCTAAATCTAAAATAACCAAATCCGGTAAATACGATAATAACATTGTAATCCCACTTTTACAGGTATTTGCAGTAATAACCTGATATCCATTTGTGCTTAAAATAGTTTCTAACAAATTGCAAATATTATATTCATCTTCTATGACTAAAATTTTATATTTATTGTTGCTCATCTTCTATCTCCATTTCTAATGCAAAGAAAAACTCTGTTCCACCTTCTTCTCGATTCTTTACATAAATTTCGCTTCCATGGGCTTTGATAATTGTAGAACACACCGACAAACCAATTCCCATATTATTTCGACTTCCATCTGTTGGCGTATTTTCTCTATCCAAATATCCTGTAAATAATTTTCCAATTTTCTCTTTTGGGATTCCACAACCATTATCACTAATAGCAAATATTGCTTTTGTATTTTCTATATGCACACGAAGCCAAAGTTCTGTCATTCCCTTTGCATGATTTACTGCATTTTCCAAAATATTAATTAATACTTGCTCTATTAACATAGCATCCATAGGTATACTTACAAATTCATCCGGAATCTCCACTAATACTTCTTGATTTTTATGATGCTTATAAAATTTTACAAGTACCGTATCAATTAACTCCTCTAATACCGTAGAAGTTTTTCTTACTTGTGTCATTCCATCATCAATTCTGGTTACGGAAAGTAAATTTTCCACCATACGAATCAGCCATTGAGAATCTTCATGGATTTCTCCTAATAATTTTAATTGTTGCTCTTTTGTTAAAAAATCATAATTTTCCATAATAGCTGAACTTGCCCCATAAATAGAAGTAAGTGGTGTTCGAAGGTCATGAGAAACTGCTCGTAATAAATTAGCACGCATACGCTCTTTTTCACTTTCTGCCTTTATTTTTTCCTGCATTTTTATTTGTGTAGTAAGTGCACTTGTCATACTTGCTACAATTAACATTACAACTGCTGAAAATACACATTCTGTCGTATCTAAGTCAATTTCATAATATGGTACCGTAAATACAAAATTTACAACAAGAACGCTGGAAAGTGATGCAGTAATTCCCCAAAAATATCCTTGTGTTCTAGTAGAAATAAAAAAAACACCCAATACAAAAATCATAGGAACTAATGTAGCACTTTTAAAGAAAAATTGTACAAATAAATTAAGTAAAAAGCAAATCAATAAAATTCCACTTGTAAATAAAAAATCCTTAATTATCTGCCTTTTTTTTCCCATTTTATAACCTCCACATTTACATTTTTTCATATTTATCATTATTTTTAAATAACATTTAAAATTATAAAATAATATAAATCCAACCAATAAGAAAAAATATATTTTTTAACAGAATAATAATAAAGCTAATACTATATAATTTTATTCTTTTATATTATACTACAAAACAACAAAAATTTATAGTTTAACCAATTTCTTTCCTACTTCTTTTCACAATTGAATAAAAACAACACTCTCTTTGCTTAAATTGCTTTTTAGAATGTTGCTTTTGGGGTTTAATTATAGGAATAAATTTTTGTATAACATTGTGCAATATTTAAGGCATGGTCTCCAATTCGCTCAAAATCTGTTAATAATTCAGAATATAATACACATGCTTCTTCATTACAAAGACCTTTTCGCATACGCTCTAAATGACGTTCACGATATCGTTTTGTCATATCATCGATTTGTTGTTCCATAGAAGCTACCTCGGAAAGCCATTTTGTTGTATCAGCTTCTTTATGAAGCACTTTATCCATCGCATTTTTTGTAATTTCCTGCATTTTTATAATTTCACGTTTTGCATCTTCTGAAAAAACAATGGATTTTTTCTTCATAACATCTACATAACCTGCAATATTCATTGCATGGTCACCAATTCGTTCTGCATTTCCTGTAATTAAAAAATATTGTTCTATACTTGTAACATTTTGTCCACTATTACTAGAAACAAGAATTTTCGATATATACTGAGAAATATCATTATTTAATGCATCAATGATTTCTTCTTTTTCTTCTGCCTTTTTCAATATTGCAATATTATTATCGGCAACTGCCTGAAAACTACGTTCTACATTCTGTCCTGCAAGCGATATCATACGTTCTACTTCCTGACGAAGCACGTCTAAATGAATTGCATCTGCTCCAAGATTTGTACGATTACGTCCAAATTCTTTTTTCAAAGAACGAAGCATTGAAACTTCCCCAAGTTCTTCTGCTGTATCCGGTAAAATCTTTTCTGCTGCTTTTGCTAAATACGTACCAAATGGAACTAATAATATTGTCGTTGCAATATTAAAGGTTGTATGCATATTTGCAATTTGTGCTGTTGGATTTCCAGGTGTAAAACTTGCAATAAAATCTGCAAGTGGGAATAATAAACAAACTGTTGTAAAAATAATCGTTCCAATAATATTAAACATTAAATGAATAATTGTTGTTCTTTTTGCACTTCTGTTTGTTCCAATCGATGCAAGTACGGCAGTAATACAAGTACCAATATTTTGACCAAATAATACGAATACGGCACTTGAAAAAGGAATCAATCCATTTCCTGCTAATGTCTGTAAAATACCAACCGATGCTGATGATGATTGAATAACTGCTGTAAAAACTGCTCCTGCCAAAATTCCAAGTAATGGATTAGAAAAGGTTGTCATAAGTGAAACAAATGATTCCATTTCCTGTAATGGTTTCATAGCAGCTCCCATGTTATCCATACCAATAAATAACATACCGAAACCTGCAAGAATTTTGCCAAAATGATGTACTTTTGGTGACTTCACAAATACAATCATCGCCACACCTAAAAAGGCAATAAATGGTGCAACTGCACCTACATCAAGTGTCAACAACTGACCTGTAATCGTAGTCCCAATATTGGCACCCATAATAATCCATACAGCCTGTTGTAACGTCATCATACCGGAATTTACAAATCCTACTACCATTACCGTAGTAGCTGATGATGATTGAATAATTGCAGTAATAACTGCCCCTACTGCTACACCTAAGAAACGATTTGCAGTAAGTTTTTCCAGAATTTTCTCCATTCGGTCACCGGCTGCATCTTCAAGTCCGTCACTCATCATCTGCATTCCATACAAAAAGAGTGCCAAACCACCAAGTAACCCAAACAAATCTGTAATGTCCATGTTTTCCTCCTGTGTAATTGGATAAATTATGTGGATATTCGCAATATTTCTTTTACTTATAACAAAAGAAGTTCTTTGCGATTTTTTAGGCTGTCATAAATGGGGGAATGTTTAGCGTATACAAACGCTCATCACTTATAACAGCCCTTGATGCAAACTCAAATAAGTATCAGATTCGCAAAACTTGGGATAAAACGCTTACTGACAAATTTGAGTTCTTCTTTATGGTAAATGCTATTTTGATTTTCGTCAATGAAGCAACTTACTTCTTAACTGCATCTTTACTAATTCTTAGCTTATTCTTAACTCTGTTAAAGTATTAACAATTTTCTATAAAATATTATAAAAAATGAATTGATATTCACAATTTACGCTCTTTCTTTCTCTCATAACACATAAACTAACACACAAAATAATATAAGGAACAAAAAATATCTTTTTGCTCCTTATATTTTATGTTACTTATACTTTTTTATTTTTTATCATCTATACTCTTTGCAGTTTGAATTACAACTGTTGGCATAAATGCAAGTACCACAATCTGTATCAATTTAATGCTATATAATGTGGAAATTTCGAATACACCTTGTAAAAATGGTACAAATAACACCAATGCAAGAAATGCAATTCCTGCAAAAAACGCTCCAATTGTATACTTATTTGTCATAAGCCCAATTTTAAAAATAGAAGAATTACTTCTACAATTAAATCCATGGAATAATCTTGCTAATGTTAATGTTGCAAATGCCATAGTAGATGCCATTTTTGCATCTGTTTGAAGACCAGAAAAATATGCTATCATTGTTGCAACTGCAATTAATGCCCCTTGCACTCCAATTGCAGTTAAAAAGTCTTTCGTAAGAATCCCTTCTGATGTTTTTCTTGGTTTTTCTTTTAAAAGATTATCATCTGCAGGTTCCATACCGATTGCAAATGCAGGAAGTGAGTCTGTTAAAAGATTCATAAATAATAAATGTACAGGTGCAAATGGAACCGGAAGCCCTGCAAGTGAGGTACATAATACTGATAAAATACCTGCCATATTTCCCGATAATAAGAATAAAATAGCATTTTTAATATTGCGATAAACATTTCGACCATTTGCAACTGCTTTAATAATGGTCGCAAAGTTATCATCTGATAAAATCATTGCTGCTGCATCTTTAGATACTTCTGTACCTGTAATACCCATTGCTACCCCAATATCAGCTTTCTTTAAAGCCGGAGCATCATTCACGCCATCACCTGTCATAGATACGATATTTCCACGTTTCTGCCAACTTTCTACGATACGAATTTTATTTTCCGGTGATACACGAGCATAAACAGAAATCTTTGTAATATTTTTATCTAATTCTTCTTCACTCATTGCATCTAATTCCATACCTGTTACAGCCATATCGCCTTCTTCAAAAATTCCAATCTGTTTTGCAATTGCAACTGCTGTGATTTTATGGTCACCTGTAATCATAACAGGTCGAATACCTGCCATTTTCGCATCTGCAACAGCTTGCATAGATTCCGGTCTTGGAGGGTCTACCATAGCAATTAAGCCAAGGAATGTATATCCATATTCTGTCTGTACAGATAATGTTTCGTTACTTTCTTTATATACAAATGCAAGTACACGCAATCCGTTTTCCGAAAAGTTCTGATTTTGTGCAAGAATTTTTTCTTTTTCTTTGTCTGTCATTGGACGAACACCGTCTTCATATTGAATAGAAAAACAACGCTCTAAGAGTACATCTAATGCACCTTTTGTAAATACAATGGATTTGTTATCTAATTGATATTTCGAACTCATTAACTTTCTATCAGAATCAAATGGAACTTCTTCTAAACGTTGCATTGCATTACGCAATACTTGATAAGGTGCTGTTGTTACAAAGTTTTCATTTGTTGTTTTTACACTTGCTGCCTGAAGTTCAGCATTTGCATTTTTCTTCATTACATTTGCTATATTTTTTACATTTGGGAACATTTCAAGCAATGCATATTCTGTTGGGTCACCAATACCTTTTCCATCTACAATCGAAGAATCATTATTAAGAACTGCATTATACATTAAATAGCGAGAAGTTTGTTTTGACATATCTACTTCACTTGGATTTTGTACTATTCCATTGACATATACTTTTTGTACTGTCATTTTGTTTTGTGTTAATGTACCCGTTTTATCAGAACAAATAACGGATACACATCCTAAACTTTCTACTGCTTTTAAATCCTTAATAATTGCATTTTCTCTTGCCATTTTCTGTGTTCCA
The DNA here is from genome assembly GCA_017523185.1 of Lachnospiraceae bacterium. Next base: position 5,814 of record JAFWXB010000285.1, read on the forward strand.
AATGCCTGCACAATTGTTACAATTGAACTTAACGCTTCCGGAATTGCTGCAACAGCTAACGCTACTGCAAACATCATGGAATCCAATAATTCCATTTTTCTATATAAACATAATCCAAATACAAGACCACTAATTATCATAATTAAAATAGCAAGTTTTGCACTAAATGCATCTAAACTTTCCTGTAATGGTGTTTTACGTTCTTTTGCACGATTCATAAGACTTGCAATTTTTCCAAGTTCTGTTTCCATACCGGTTGCTGTAATAAGTACTTTTGCTCTACCATAAGTAACAAGACTTCCTGAATATACCATATTCACACGTTCTGCAAGTGCTACTTCCGGCTCTTCCAATACCATATCGGATTTATCTACGTTAGTAGATTCTCCTGTTAAAGAACTTTCATTTACTTGTAATGAAAAATTATTTAAAATACGTCCGTCAGCCACTATCATATCGCCTGCTTCTAGCATTACGATATCACCAGGAACAACTTCTCGTGATGGAATTTCTATTACCGTTCCATTACGCATTACTTTTGCATTTGGAGACGAAAGCTGTTTTAAACTCTCTAAAGATTTTTCAGCTTTTACATGTTGTGCAGTTCCCAAAATTGCATTCATAATCAATACTAACAAAATAACAATGGTACTTTCTGTATTTCCGGAAACAAAAGAAATAGATGCTGCAATCATTAAAATAATAACTAATAAATCACAAAACTGTTCCAAAAATACTTGTAAAACACTTTTTTTCTTTCCTTCTTCCAGTACATTTTCACCTTTTTCCATGCGAATACGTTCTACTTCTGCTGTTGTAAGACCGTCTTCTCTTACGCCAAATTTTTGTTTTAGTTCTTCTGCTGTTTGATTCCAAATTTGCTTCATATATATCCTCTTTCTTTTTATTTTCATTTATGAGTTACAACTTGTAAAATTTTGTTAATATGAAAGGTAATTCTTTTATCTTTACCTCCTTCTTTCTATTACTTTAAATTTGTGCAAAATAAATAAAAAAGACCTTTATTGTATAAAATTATAAAATAACTCTATACAATAAAAGTCTCGTTCCTTTTGTGTACCATCCGGCTATATCCTAAAAAAACTTATATAGCGTGATGACGAAAAGTACAACATCTTAATCAATATCCATTATCATTCGATGCGAACTACTCCCTCATATCTGTCTTTATGTTATCATACAGACAAAAAATATGTCAAATCTATTCTAATTTCTTTAACGTATCTTTAATACTTCTTTACTGTTTCTTAGCCTTTATTCCAATTATAAGAATTGTTATTTTTTATAAAAAACTTTATAATATTATTATCATATATATTCTGTGAAAGCTGTTATTTTCTCTCCATATTTATATTATCAACTATCTGTTTTTCCCGATTTATCAGCTTATAATTATAAATAGTTCTATATAATATAATAAACTTTGCTCTACATCTACATAAAAACTATATAGGACGAAAAACATACAATAAGAATAATTGATATCATATAAATTAAGTACAGAAAATATTTTTGTGCAATTTTTATTATCTTATCTATGTGAAAGTAAAGTTTAAATAGAATGATAATTTTTCTATAAATACATTTAATTCTAATTATAAAAAAGTATATAATATCTTATATTTTATATTATAAGATATTATATATCTTACGTCAAGTGTTTTATGATTTTAAAAATCCTACATTAAGGCAATATATATCATATAATAATTCAAGGATGGTGAATAATTATGTATGAAGATTTTTTTGCAAATAGGATTGCTTTATTAAGAGAAAAAAAGAATATTTCGGCTAGAGAGATGAGTTTATCAATTGGACAAAATAGCAGTTATATTAATCGTATTGAAAATAAACAGACTTTTCCTTCTATGCGTTCATTTTTTTATATTTGTGAATATTTAGACATTTCTCCAAAAGATTTTTTTGACACAGAGAGTTCTAATCCTTTTTTAATAGATGAGATTTTACAAGAACTCAAAACATTAGATGTTAATCAATTAAATGTTATATTGGCAGTTTCAAAAGCTTTAAATCATAAATGAATTAATTTAGAAGATAAGTAAATTATACCTATTAAAATTAAAAAAAATAAAATTAGGGTATTACTGCAATTTTTACGCTTTAATACCCTAACTTTTTATCTTCTTATTCTATTATCTTAGAAAAATCCGACACATTTCCAATAAAAAATGGTTGATTTGTTTCACAATCTATCAGCATATATACAAATGGTCTGTTTAAAATGACATTTTTCGGTTCTTCCATAAGTACACCGGCACAATCATTTACTTCTACAATCGTTACTGCCCCTGCTTTTGTGCCTTGCTCTGCTACGGAAATATATGTTTTATGAAGTACACGATTAATAAAAAGCTTTCCTGCATCAGATACACCAATCCCTGATAAATCTGCTTTTTCATCATCAAATACATCTGTCATTCCCATTGTTGTTAATATCTCTTTCATTTCTATACTATATTCACTTTCAAATTTTGGAATCCCTGTATATACTGTTGTTTCTTGTGATTGATTTAACAATCTTTGTATGGATTCTCCCGTAAGCGACAACACATATTCCTCTAATGTCAAATGCTCTTTTGGCAATAATCCCACAAATGCATATTTTTTATCTTTATAATATTTTATAAAACCTGTGGCATTTTCAT
>JAFWXB010000286.1 GCA_017523185.1 Lachnospiraceae bacterium
AAGTGAAATGATACCCATTTGCCAAGATACAGGAATGGCAGTTTTTTTTATTGAAATTGGACAAGACATTCATTTTGAAGGCGATATTTTAGAAGATGCTATCAATGAAGGGGTTCGACAAGGATATATTAAAGGTTATTTAAGAAAATCAGTAGTAAGTGACCCATTGATAAGAGAAAATACAAAAGATAATACACCAGCTGTAATTCATTATGAAATTGTAAAAGGCGATAATGTAAAAATTACATTTGCTCCAAAAGGATTTGGTAGTGAAAATATGAGTCGTATTTTTATGTTAAAGCCGGCAGACGGTATAGAAGGTGTAAAAAATGTCATTTTTACAGCCGTAAAAGAAGCAGGACCTAATGCTTGTCCACCAATGGTAATAGGCGTTGGAATTGGTGGAACATTTGAAAAATGTGCTGTTTTAGCTAAAAAAGCGTTGACAAGACCAATCCAAGAATCTTCTCATATTCCATATATTGCAGAATTAGAACAAGAATTACTTTATAAAATCAATCAAACAGGAATCGGACCGGCAGGATTAGGTGGTACAACAACAGCACTAGCAGTTCATATTAACACTTATGCAACCCATATTGCAGGACTTCCGGTAGCTGTAAATATTTGTTGTCATGTAAATAGACATACTGTAAGAATTATATAAAATATATTTGTATGAAAGTTCAATAATTATAGTTTTTTGTAGACAAGTTATTTTAAAGCAATTTATTATGATTTCAGTAGTTTACAAAAGCGAACTAGTGAGGAAAAAATATGTCAGACACTAAAAAAATAAATACACCATTAACCGAAGACAAGACAAAGACTTTAAAGGCAGGAGATTATGTTTATCTTAATGGAACAATTTATGTAGCAAGAGATGCAGCACATAAAAGAATGATAGAAACCTTAGAAAACGGGGATAAATTGCCTTTTGACCTTAAAGATACAACGATATATTACATGGGACCTTCACCGGCAAGAGAAGGAAAAGTTATTGGTTCAGCAGGACCAACTACTGCAACACGTATGGATAAATATGCTCCACAATTATTGAACTTAGGTCAAAAAGCAATGATTGGAAAAGGAAAACGTTCCAAAGAAGTAATCGATGCAATGATTCAAAATCATGCAGTATATTTTGGTGCAGTAGGAGGTGCCGGAGCACTTTTGTCAAAATGTGTAAAAAAATCAGAAGTCGTTAGTTATGAAGATTTAGGAGCAGAAGCTATTTTAAAATTGGAGGTAGAAGATTTTCCGGTAATTGTGGTAATTGATACCAATGGAAATAATCTATATGAAACAGCTATTCGAAAATATAATCTGGAATAATATGAAAAACTATAAGTGATAAAATATAAAAATGGATAAAATACGAAAAATTGTACAAAAATATAAGTTATTTGTCCATTATACAAAGATATTTGTTATTATAATTACTTACAATATGGACAAATTTGTGTAATATTCTAAATTTGCTGATGTATAGATATAAAAATAAAAAATTCCAATTAAGAAGAATATCGTTTATTTGTTAAATAAAACTATTTCTTTTTAATTGAGCAAATATTGAAAATTGGACAAAACTATTTTCAATTTGTTTGTTATAAGATATTTACGGCTGTTATTTATGAATGTGTTATTATTAAATTTGTGTAATATGTTATATTTTATAATTCAAAATATATCTTTTTTATAGATGATAAATTTGAGTAATATCTTGGA
>JAFWXB010000287.1 GCA_017523185.1 Lachnospiraceae bacterium
AAAAGTTTCATAATTGGTGGCTGAATAATTGGTACTAATGCCATATACGAATAAGCTGCTACGGCAATTGGTCCCATAAGACCTGTCTGTCCTAATTTTCCTGCAAGGAAAATAGAAGTTGGTCCGTCTGCACCACCAATAATTGAAATTGCTGCTGCTGCTTTGTCATTAAATCCAAGTAAAATTGCAAGGAAATATGCACCAAAAATACCAAACTGAGCTGCTGCTCCAAGCAAAAAGCTAATTGGATTTGCAATCAATGGTCCAAAGTCTGTCATTGCACCAACACCTAAAAATATCAGCGATGGTAAAATCGACCATTCATCTAACAAATAAAAATAATACAATAAACCACCTACACCATTACTGGTTTCTTCCGGACTTGCCATAATATCCGGATAGATATTTACAAGTAACATACCAAATGCAATTGGTAATAACAATAATGGTTCATAGCCTTTTGCAATTGCAAGATAAAGGAAAACACATGCAACAATAATCATTATGTAATTTCCCCATGTTAAATTGAAAAATGCTGTCTGATGTAGGAGGTTCGATAAAGTTTCACCTACGTAACTCACAATAATTACCCTCCTTGGATATTAGTTTAAAGTAGCAAGTAAAGCACCTGCTTCTACAGTATCTCCTACTGCTACATTGATGCTTGCAACAGTTCCGTCCTGTGGAGCAACAACCGGAATTTCCATTTTCATTGCTTCAAGAATAAGAACAGCATCACCTTTCTTTACTGCATCGCCAGCTTTCTTTTCAATTTTAAAGATTTTACCTGCTGCACCTGCTTCTACTTTTACACTTCCTGCACTACCTGTTGATGCTGCCGGTGCCGGTGCTGCTTTTGGAGCCTGTTTTACCGGAGCTGCTGCACGTCTTGGAGCTTGTGCCGGTGCTGCTACACTTCCATTTTCTTCTACAGTAACATCATAAACGTTTCCATTCACAGTAATTGTATAACTTTTCATTTTTTCTTCCTCCCTGATTATCTTCTCTTAATGGAACGTACTACAAAATCACTTGTAGAAGTTCCTGTGCTTGCAGCAATTGCTGCAGCAATAACTGCAACGAGTTCCGTATCATCAACAAGTTCCTCGTCTTTTAACATTTCTTCTCTTTGTTCAATTTGTGTTACAAACTGATTTGTATCTGTTGCTTTTTGTGTTTCTTTTTCTTTTTCCTTTTTCTTTGCTTCTAAATATGGGAAAATCTTAAAGCAACTAATAATTAAGCTGATTAAAATCAATACTGCAAATACAATACTAATTGAAATAAGCGTATTCATACCGGCTTTTGCCATTTTTTCGCCTAATGTATACACCGGTTCAATCGTAACACCGGTTAATTCCATATTGTGATAATTGTATACCAACTGGAATATTACATTACGATTTTCAAATACTAAAATTAAATCCGTAGTAAGTGTTTTTCCTGACTTTGTAACTGTAAATCCATTTTCTGCTAAATCTACAAAATCACCACATTCGTCCATTGTACTTATCCATTTTTCAGTTAAGTCAATAAAAAATACAGGGTCAATTCCATAAGTATTATAGCTTGGATTTTCTTCTAAATATTCAAGAGCTTCTATTTGTGTCAACAACTCATCTTCTGTTACACCATTATAAGTTGTTCCATAATAAACAGCTTCCTGATAAAGTGCATCATAAGTCACACCATTATAATCTACGGTAGTAGGGTCTGTGCCACATGCACCAAGCATCATAATAATAGAAATAATGCTTAGTATGAAAGCAATTTTCTTTTTCATAACATCACCTTTCTATTTTGTTCCGTGTTTCTTATCCGGTTCACTTACATATTTTGTATATAACATTTCAAATGCAGCAACAAGATATTTTCTTGTATCTGCCGGTTCAATTACTAAATCTACATAGCCTCTTGCT
>JAFWXB010000288.1 GCA_017523185.1 Lachnospiraceae bacterium
ATAATAGAGAAATTTATGCGTATTTGCATGATATTTTTGGGCATGAAGTAATTGATATTTTTGATATTAAATATGAAGAAGAACAATCGGAAGAAGAGGAGACATCTTGAAATATCTTGTAAATGGAAAAGAAATGAAAATGCTGGACCAGAATACTTCACAACATTATCATGTACCGGAGTTGGTGTTGATGGAACAAGCTGCTATGACATTTGTTCAGGAATTATTAAAGTTAAATATAACTTTAACAAATGGTTTGATAGTATGTGGATTTGGAAATAATGGGGCAGATGGTTTAGCAATTGCAAGACTTTTGCAGGAACGTGGGGTTTCTGTAAAAGTCTGTATGGCATATGATTTAAAAGATATAAAGGGGAAGTGTTCCCCATCTTTTGAAGTACAAAAACAAATTTATGAAACGTATGAGTATCCTAAAATTGTAGATTTAAAACAAATAAAAGAGGAAAGTAATACATTTGATTTTGTGATAGATGCAATTTTTGGAACAGGATTATCTCGCAATTTAAGTGAAGTGTATCAAATGCTTGTAGCAACAATCAATCAGATAGAGGCTGTTAAGATTGCAGTAGATATGCCAAGTGGAATTCATTCCGATAATGGGCAGGTATTAGGGAATGCTATAAAATGTGATTATACAATTACGTTTTCTTTTGAAAAATTAGGACAGTATTTATGGCCGGGGACAGAGTATGCCGGTCGTGTGATACTTGCACCTATTGGAATTACGCATAGAAGTTGGTTGAATGATTCTCCAAAATTTGCATATCTTGAATGGAATGATATTTTTTCACTTCCAAAAAGAAAATCACATTCTAACAAAGGGACTTATGGCAAATTGTTGGTAATTGCAGGAACAAAAAATATGGCAGGAGCAGCTATATTATCAGCAAAAGCGGCATATCGAAATGGTGTAGGACTTGTAAAATTATTTACGGTAGAAGAAAATCGAACAATTCTTCAAACAGTTGTTCCGGAAGTAATTTTATCTACATATGGTTGGGTATTAGATACTATGCAATTGGAAGATGCTTTAAAATGGGCAGATGCAGTTGTACTTGGTCCCGGAATCGGAACAGATGGACTTTCAGAGAAAATAGTCAAACAAGTATTGGAAACTGCCACAGTACCTATGGTAATTGATGCAGATGCTTTAAATATTATTGCACAAGATACAAAACAGTATTTATCACTTGTAAAGAAACCACATAATATTATTATAACACCACATTTAGGAGAAATGTCACGCCTTACACAAAAACCAATAGTGGAAATTCAAGAAGACTTGATAGAAACAGCATTGGATTTTGCAAAAAAATATAAAGTAACATGTGTATTGAAAGATTTTCATACAGTAATTGTAAATCCTCATAATTTACATTTTTTAAATCTTTCCGGAAATAATGGAATGGCTACGGCAGGAAGTGGAGATGTATTAGCAGGAATGATAGGTGCATTTTTAGCACAAGGAATGTATATTGCAGAAAGTGCAACATATGGTGTTTTTTTACATGGTTTAGCAGGTGATATGGCAAGAAAATCTTGTGGAACACATAGTATGTGTGCACAAGATATCATTGATGGTTTAAAAGAGATATGGAATAAGGTGGATAGTGATGGAAACCAGTAGAGTTTATGCAGGCATAAATTTGTCTGCTGTATTATATAATTTAGAATCCATGCATAAAAATATTGATAAAGATACACAAATCGTTGCAGTTATTAAAACAGATGCATATGGACATGGAGCATTACAAATTGCAAAAGCAATTGAAGATGTTCCATATTTGTGGGGGTTTGCAGTAGCTACGGTAGATGAAGCTATGAGTTTGATTCAAGATGGACGAAAAAAGCCAATTCTTATTTTAGGGATTAGTTTTGAACAACAATTTGAAACCATGATAGAACATGAAATTCGTCCATGTGTTTGCAGTTTAGAAATGGCAGAAAAATTATCAGCGTTAGCTGTGGCAAAAGAGAAAATTTGTCATATTCATATAAAAATAGATACTGGTATGAGTAGAATTGGTTTTCCGGTAAATGAGGAAACAGCACAAATAATTGAACAAATATCGAAATTGCCAAACATTTGTATAGAAGGAATTTTTACACATTTTGCAAAAGCTGATGAGTTAGACAAAACACCAACATATGTTCAAATTGATAAATTTTTAGAAATATGTGATATGTTAGAACAAAAGGGAATTTCTATTCCATTAAAACATTGCTCAAATAGTGCAGGAATTGTGGAAATTCCAAAAGCAAATATGAATTTAGTGCGAGCAGGAATTATTTTATATGGCTTATGGCCTTCGGAAGAAGTACAAAAAACAAATATAGATTTAAAACCTGTAATGTCTTTGAAAAGTCGAATTTCTTTTTTGAAAGAATTAGAAGAAGGCACAAGTATTAGTTATGGTGGAACATATGTAACAGATTCGAAACAAAAAATTGCAACAGTTCCGGTTGGATATGGAGATGGATATGCCAGAAATCTCTCTAATAAGGGATATGTACTTGTTCGAGGACAAAAAGCTCCTATTTGTGGGCGTGTATGTATGGACCAATTTATGATTGATGTAACAGGAATTGAAGATGTAAAAGTTGGAGATGAAGTGACGCTTCTTGGAAGTGATGGGGAATATGTAATTACAATGGAAGAACTTGGAAGACTTTCCAATCGTTTTAATTATGAATTTGCTTGTTTAATTACACCACGTGTTCCTCGTATTTATATGTATTATACATGGGAAGAAGCTCGTCCTTATTTCCATAGCAATGGGAAAATACAAAATCGTAATATTGGTAGTCCATTTGTATTTTTAATATAATGTAAATTTAATAATTGAAGTATTTGCATAAAAACAATATATTATTGTACTAAAAATCTTATAATAATTTTAGTTAGATGGCAGTTTCTTATATATTTGCATAATTCCGTAAAAGCTGGAAATACTACTTGTATACCAAGTAAACGGAGTGTGACAAGCAATGATTTTAAGAGGCGATATTTATTATGCAGATTTACGACCGGTTGTAGGCTCAGAACAAGGTGGAATACGACCAGTATTAATTGTACAAAATGATGTAGGAAATCGTCATAGTCCTACTGTTATTTGTGCTGCAATTACTTCACAAATGCATAAAGCAAAATTACCAACTCATGTAGAATTGGATAGTGAAAAATATGACCTTGCAAAAGATTCAGTTGTACTGTTGGAACAACTTAGAACAATTGATAAAAAACGTTTAAAAGATAAAGTATGTCATTTAGATAATCAAATGCTTCGTGAAATTGATAAGGCACTTGGAATCAGCTTGGAACTGTATACATAACTTGACGAAACATACAGCTCCATGTTATGATAAATTGTCTGTTAAAAATTGGCAGTCAATATTATAAAAAGGAGATAAGGAATGGATGAAACCAAGTATCCCTATCTTATAATGGGGTTAGGGGCAATTATTATTGTTTTGCTCATTGCCCTTATCGGAATATTTTTGGAATTCCGAAAAATTATATGGAAAAGAATGAAAAGTGCAATGAAGGGTGGAAGTTTTTCGGACGAAGATGTAACAGAAGAAGAAATTATATCTATGGTGAAAGAAGGACATGAACAAGGTGTTCTTTTAGCATCAGAAGCAGAAATGATTCATAATATCTTTGAATTTAGTGATAAAGAAGCAAAAGATATTATGACACATAGGAAAAGTATTATTGCGATTGACGGAACTATGAGTTATTATGATGTCGTTTCGTTTATTTTAGAAACAGGTAAATCGCGTTTTCCTGTTTATTTAGAAGATATTGACAATATGATTGGTGTATTACATATCAAAGATGCATTTGCATATTGTCAAAAAAATGAGATTTTTCGTACACCAATCAAAGATATTCCGAAATTAATTCGAGAAGTCGAGTTTATTCCGGAAACAATTAACATTAATACGCTATTTAAAAAAATGCAAATGGATAAGAGCCATCTTTGGATTGTTATAGATGAATATGGACAAACTTCCGGAATTGTTGCTATGGAAGATATTTTAGAAGAAATAGTTGGAAATATTGAAGATGAACATGATGAGGAAGAAGAAATTGTATCTATTCAGTCAGATGGAAGTTATACGATAGATGGACTTACAGAACTCCGTGACGTATTGGAAATTATTCCATTACCAATCGAAGAAGATGCATTTGAAACGTTGAATGGACTTTTAATTTCTATTTTAGAGAAAATTCCAAATGATGGAGAAACAGAAACCAATTCAGCGTTAGGATATCAATTTGAAATTCTTGAAGTAGAAGACCGTATTATTCGAAAAGTACATATTACAAAAGAAAAAGAAAGAAAATAGCTACTTGCATGAATAAATAAATAATGTTACAATACAGAACGAAAAATTAAGAATTAGAATAATTAGATGATAGCATTTTATACGAAAATCGTATAAAAAGATAAGAGAGGAAAAATGATATGTCAG
>JAFWXB010000289.1 GCA_017523185.1 Lachnospiraceae bacterium
TATCGAGATGAAGAAAGAAAAACGTGGACAGCGAATTTCCGTTACACAGATTGGATGGGAAAACAGCAGAGAAAAGTAAAACGAGGATTTAAAACAAAACGAGAAGCTCTTGCTTATGAAAATTCATTTAAGGCGACCGTAAATGCAAATATGGATATGACATTGGAAAATTATGTAGATGTGTATTTCAATGATAAAAAGGGCGAGTTTAAGCATCGTACTGAGAAAAGCAAGAAATATATGATTGAAAGACACATTATTCCTTATCTTGGAGCAAAAAAGATGAATGAAATTTCTCCAGCAGATATTTTAGCATGGCAGAAAGAAATCAGAAAAAAAGAATATTCGGAATCCTATCAAAGAATGCTTCAAAATCAGGTAACAGCTTTATTTACACATGCAAACAAAATATATAATCTTACAAACAATCCATGTCAGAAAGTAAAGAAGATTGGGAAGTCCGATGTGCGAAGATTGAATTTTTGGACTTATGACGAATATAAGCAGTTTATTGATACTTTTGAGCGAGGGGAACGTGGATTTGTAATGTTTGAGATTTTATTTTGGACAGGATGCAGAGAGGGCGAAATGCTTGCTTTAGCAAAAGAAGATATTGATTTTGAAACAAATCAGATTCATATTCGAAAGACTTATTATAGAGATGGTGGTCAAGATTATATTACATCACCAAAAACTGAAGAATCTATAAGAACGATTGATATTCCAATTTTTTTGAAAGAAGAAATTAAAATTTATTATGAGCGATTGTATGGCTATGAGGAAGATATGCGATTGTTTCCAGTAACAGCTCGTGCAGTAGAAAAACTGATGGAGCGACACATCATTATGGCAGGAGTACAGAAGATTGATGTGCATAGCTTACGACATTCGGCAGTTGCGTATTTAATTAAGCAGGGCATTCCAGCAATGATAATTAAAGAAAGATTGGGACATAAAGATATTCGCATTACATTGAATACATACGGACATTTGTATCCGAGTGAGCAGAAAAAAGTTGCAGAATTGATGGACAGATTAAATTTTAATAATCAAAATGCCCCTGCTGGTAACAAGGGCATTGAACAGTAAGAAAAGCAGAGCCTTTCTATACCGATTGACAAAATAAGTATAACAAAGGCTCTGGCAAAAGTAAAGAATGAATATTTTGTATGACAAAAATATGAAAATAAAACATTACTGTTCAATCAGCAACAAAATACTTATTGTTTTGTTGCGTATGAACATGATTTGGGTGTGAGAAGGCTTCTTTTGCGTAGTAAAACTTTAAATAAGCCTGCGAATTGTTACTATTTACGAGGTACGAGAGAACAGTAACAATGAGATAAAAACAAGTAATTGAATAAAAATAGGTAAAACGATGCGATAAAGAAGGTGACAGAGTGCGAAATTATTCGACCGGAAATAGAATTGTAGACGAAGTCGGAGAAATGAGTTTTGTAGGGAATATTATTCCGGATGTTTGGTATCATACCATAACGAAAGAAAATGGACATGCAAACTTGAATGCGATTGTTTTATTGGCAGAAATTGTTTATTGGTATCGACCTACAGAAGTAAAAGACGAGTTATCTGGCAGATTAACTGGTATGAAAAAGAAATTCCGAGATGATTTGTTGCAGAAAGATTATCAACAGATGGCAGAGCATCATGGAATGAGCAAAATTCAGGTCATAAATGCAATCAAGGAATTAGAAAAAATTGGAGTGATTAAACGAGTATTTCGAAATTTAAAAGTAAAAGGCAGATGTGTCAATAATGTGTTGTATATTCAATTAAATCCACAGAAATTGAGAGAGTTGACTTATCCGAAAGAACAAAAAGAACAGACCATCCCTATTTTTAAAGAGGGAGGGGGCAATATAGAAATAGGGATACTCCCAATTTTAAACGAGGTAGAACCCTATCCAAATATGAGTACAAATACAAAGATTACTACAGAGAATACAATAGAAGATTATCCTATCTATCCATCTACAGAAGAATCAAAAAAGATAGATACGATGGATGTGATAAATACATACAGATTTTTAATACAGAAAAATATTGAGTATGAGCATTTGTTGCAAACCTGCAAAGTGGGAGAAAAAGAATATATAAACGAAATCTTGGAACTGCTTGTTGAAACTGTATCCATAGAACGAGAAACAGTTCGAATTGGTGGAGTGGAGTATCCGTATCAGGTGGTAAAGAGTGCATTTTTGAAATTAAATAGTAGTCATATCACATATGTACTTTGGTGTATGGAGAAAAATACCAGCAAAGTCAGAAATATCCGAGCATATTTGCTAACTGCTTTATATAATGCTCCGAATACCATAGACAGTTATTATAGGGCAGAAGTGAATCATGATATGTATGGGGAAGTGTAAGATTTGTGAAAAATATCCGTTGATTTGATTATGAAATGTTGTGGTAGAAGTTTTAAAAATTATAAGTGTGGATATAAATGTCAGCTCAAAATTTGTTATGAATTTTGGGCTGATATTTTATATTAGAGATATGATTTTTGGAGAGAAAGTGTTGTTGTTTGATTCATTTACAAGAAGAAGTTTTCAGAGATTTATATTGATAAATTTATGGTTTTGAAAGTTGTTATTTTGGATTGTATGGATATTATTTATGGATTGAGAATGTGTTTTTGTTGAGAATTTAAGGGTTCTAAAAGTGAAGGTAAAGAAATGTTCATAAGTGAATAATATATCAGAAATAACACGGTATTAACCGAGGCAAAACGAGAAAAAACGGATAGAAATTCTCTGATATATAGTGAGATTTTTTATACGGAAAATTCTTTGATGTAGATAATCAGAGCGTGGCATACTCTGTTAAATTTGCTCAAGGAGGGAAATGTGTTGGCGAAAATGGTATTTGGTTTCCAAGCCCTCGGCGTTTGAGAGCGAAATATACCCATCGCACAAAACTTCGTTTTATGCTCAAGGGTATTTCGCCCTGCGGGGCTAGTCTACGCAAAATCTAAAGGTTATCACGTTCATATAAAAAGTGAATAAATTTAGCGTTTATGCAAAATTTTTAGGGATTTTTTAAAAAAGAAAATTATAGTTTATTGGTCGGAAAGGGGAAATGCCTATTGTAAGAAATTCATTTATACAGATATCGAAATTAATAAATGTAACAGGTAGGATCGGTTACATATCAAGTTCGGTAAGGCAGGAAAATTTATATGCAGTTTATGAAACAGTAGAAGAAGAATTTTGGACGGAGCTTGCAAAGTGCAATCAGGAAGAATTTAAGAAAAGTGGAACAGTTGGAAAATGTATTGAAGCAAGGGAATTGATTATTGCATTGCCTGAAAGTTTTGTGGAATATGAACCAAGCAAATTGCTGAAACTTTTTACGGAACACTTTAAACAAAATTATGGAACGGAATGTGTTGCTGCGTTACATCACAATAAAAGAAAAACAAATTATCATATCCATCTTATCTTTTCGGAGCGAAAATTGTTGGATGAGCCGATAGAAAAAATTGCCACAAGAAATATGTTTTATGATGAAAATAGGAAACATGTTAGAACCAAAAAAGAAATTCTGGATGAAGAAGGAGAAGTTCGAAAAGGCTGTAAGATTATTCAAAAGGGTGAAGTATACGAAAGAAAGATTTTTTCAATAAAGGATAGTAAATTTAAGAGTGAGAAATTTCTTGATGATGTGAAACAATCCTATACAAATCTTATCAATATTTATATCAAAGATGATGCAGAAAAACTAACAGTTTTTGATAAGAATGGAGTGTATCTTCCAATGAAAAAGATTGGAAAGAATAATCCAAA
>JAFWXB010000290.1 GCA_017523185.1 Lachnospiraceae bacterium
ATTACAATATAACAATTCTCCCATACTGTCTCCTTATATTATAAATTCGTGATAAAAAACAGTTATTTATACAAAGCCTCCCAAAATACTATGATTCTATCTTTAATTACGACTATTATATAACACTCTATCTATATTCTATCAGTACAAACTTATAAGATGTATTATACTGTAATAATATACTTCCATACCTTATTTGTACTTTTAAAAATTTCTCCAAATCCCAAATCTCGAATTTCTACTTCAATTTTGTCATTTGCTATCGGCGTAGCTAAAATATGAAGACGTGTTGTTCTATCCGGTCGTTTTGGAAAATCTGTCAAAGTTACTTTTTCAATAATAGCTTCCCTACTACTTGGAAGTTGTTTCCAAAAATCAATTTCAGGTGTACCGGATAAAATCATTTCACATTCACCTTTTTCTTCAAAACGATTTTTCCCTGCATTAATTAATGTAAAAAAGTCTACCTTTCCACGATTTTTCATTTTTAAGCATAGATTAAATCGCATTTCATTATCGCCCATATAAATAACTTTTCTTTTTATCGGACTTTCTTTCATATAGGCTGCATAACAAGCTCCTTTGGAAAAAAGATTATTTCCAACAAATGCACGTCTTCCTCTACAAAGGAAACTAAGTGATTTTTGCATCCAACCACCTTCAAAACCTTCTCCTACCAGAAATACGCTTGAAATCACTTGATTATCAAATGCTTTTTGCAAGATTTGAAAAAAACTTTCATCTTTTGGTTCTTGTAGTGTAAAAAAATGACTTTCTTTGATAGTGACTACTTGTGGCATTGTTCTTGTATTTCTATCTAAAGCATAATATTGCAAACTTTCTCCATCATATTCAAACAGATACACATTTCGAATCCACAATTGTTGTGGCTGACTAATCGTAAAATAATAAAAACTTTCTTTATAATCAATCAGCATAAACTGTTCCTGTGTTAAGCCAATTTTTGCAAATACTTCTTGTAATACTTCCATATTTTCCTGTGATAAGTGTTCCACAGTTAATACTAAACAGTTACAAGAATCTACATTTCCTAACATTTTTGGCAATTCCATTACTTTTTTTAAAAAAACAGCTAATAAATCAATTGCTTCATACGTTTCCCCTTCAATGTAGATTTGTTCTCTATGTAAGGCTCTTGGCAACAATGCATCAACACAAATTACTTCTGAAGTTTTGGCTTTTTTTCTCGCATCATCTCCATAATACCATTGTGCAAGCGTTTTCTTCTTAGCAAGTAACGTTGGAATTTGATACATTGTTCCACCAACTCCTAAAGCAATCGTTTCCGGTTCTTTTTTATTCAGTTGATAATAGCTAATCATAGCGTAGTGGTCATTTAAATCAATACCAATATAACATTTTTCTTCCATTTTACTCACTTTCTCTATAACAACTTAAATACATTCTGTGTTACTTCGTGAAATTCCATATATCTTTTCATATCAGCTTGCATTTCTTCGTCTTCCTGCAAAATATTAGAGATTAACATTTCATTTAGCATACTATATCGACTTCCGTCCGTTTTATTATACACGTCATTATTTACAATACGACTGCTTTCTGTCATTTGCACTTGATTGTTAAATTCTTCACTAATATAATATTGAATACTTTCTCCAAAAAACATAACAAATGATTTTACAAAAATCCCCTCATAAATATGTGGCATATCTTCTTTTCGGAAATGTTCTCCGTCTTCATCTCTGCTATAATGTACAGCAACATGACTGCGAGGATTTGTTCGATATTCTAAAAATACTTTATCATATAAATGATATTTTAACAGCAATTGTCCGTCTAATTGTTTAAAAAATGCAAAATTCATATTTCGTCTTGTATATTCTGCTAAAAGTTCATCTTCTATGGCAAATTGCGTTTTTGTCAATTGTGAAAGCCCTGAATAATAATGCAATAACGAGAGTTTACATATATCATTACATTCATAGCGACACATCATACGATGTTCGATTTGTTGAAAAAGTATTTGATTTACAATTTGCTTTTGCACAAAATAACGATAGGAACAGTCTGCCAAATATGCTTGTAATATCAAATCTTTTCCATTGTTTGTCGTATAATAGGATACTAGCGATAATCCATCTAATACCATATGATTTGTATACATCATTTGCAATAAAATATGTTCCGTAAGTTGTACTCTGGAAATTTCATAATTTTGGCACACCTTCCAAAGTTTCATCATCTCTTTGGTAGAGCCTTGAAAAAAACGTCCCAAATACTCTAAAATACTTTTATCATATCGCCCTGCACGAAATACTTGTAAACATAACGATGTTAAAAATTTATCTTCTTCTCCTTCTTGCCACTTATTATAATGATTTATCATATAACTTGCGATATCTTTGCCTAACATTGGTGCAAGTCCATCTGTTCCATATTCTACTAACTTTTCATAGACAGATTCAAATAATTCATACTTTACGAGTAGCTCTGTCGTAAGTTTACGGTCTGTTTCTTTTAATTTTGCATAATCTGTATGTACCAAATACAGCTCTAACTTCTCTTTTTGTCCTTTTTCATGGTAAAAACGCATAATTTCCGGCAAAAGAAGTGCTTTATATTCTTGGCTTATTGCTTCGGAAGACATACAACTATCTATCAGATAATGCACATCTATTGGAATATCTTCTTCTTTTTTTAAAAAAGTATTTTCTTGTCTTGCCTTTTCTATATAATACAACATATAGATATTTTCGTCCCAAGCAATTTCCATACATTTCTTTAAAAATTTTTCACAATCTATAATTTTTTGCAACTGATATGATACACTAGCGTATTTTTGTCCCAATTCATCTTCAAAGAAAATCACATATTCCTTTGACAATAGTCGAAAATATGCTACTTGATTTACAATTGCAACAATTTGTGGTTGTTTCATTGTTCTTTGATAAATAATTGCTCGCACTACACGTTTATCAAATACCATAAGTTTATATGTAAATAAAATGCGTGTCATAGCACGTGCAACTGCTTCGTTGATATCCGTTTCTTCGAGCATATCTTCATAAAGAACAGCTAAATTGTCATCTATATGACCTTCTAATATATGTTCAATCGCAAATTTACTCATTGGTTTGCGATATTGCTCATAAATATTTGGTTCTGCTTCTTTTGCAGAAATAATATTATTATATAAAACTGCCATTTTTTTATAAGGCATTTTACTTTCATAACGAAAATACATCTGAATGACTTTTGGCACAGGTACTATTTTACTTTCGTCCATAGACAGTAAATATGCTTCATAAAGTCCCGTAATACGAAGTTCTAATTGAATCCCTTTTTCATACCATGAATGATATTGTGTTTCGTATTTTTGTCCTTTAATCAAATATCCACAAATAATACCTACATTTTCAGGTTCAGGACTTGCTTTATACGCTGCACAAAGAATATCATAGGAAATTTTATCAAATGTTTTATTTTTTCCAATAATTTCAAATATTTGCATTGCAATATCTTTTGTAATTACACGATGCTGAAATGCCCAACGAAGCATACGCATTTCAAATTCTCCATTTTTTGCTAACAAATACGGTTCTTTCGAAAGCAAATAGTATGCTTCTAAATATAAATAAGGCGAATCATAGCCTGCCATAATCCATTCTTCAATTGCTTTTAATTTTAATGCAGAATTTTCTTTGTATTCCTCTCGTAAAAATAAAAGCACACCGAAAAGCAATACAGAATCTGTATGTTCTTCAAAAATATCTTCTATTTCTTTTGTCAAACGTTCTACATAAATTGGTTCTTTTTCGAGTAAAGTCTTTAAATAGAGATAATATCCCCATTCTTGTGATTTACGTCCTGTCCACTTATGCTTAAAATCGCTGATAATCCATTCCGCTTCCTGACGCTGTTTATTAATAAAAAACACTTGGGCTTGCATAAGCAAATACATAGGTTCTTCTGGTTCTAAACGATAAAGATGTTTTAATTTTTCAATGGTATCTTTTGCCCATACTCCGGTTACAATATGATTAAAACGATAATCCATATATAATTGCATAACTTCTGCCAGCAGTTCTTTTTTCTTTCTTTTTTTTGGGTTTTTACCACGTTCTACAAGCATTTTTGCAACAATTTCAACTTCTATTGTTTCATATGCAGAAGTTAATATAATTTTCCCAAAATTCTTGCCCTGATGCATTTGATAAATATCAATATAAAATTCAACAGGATATACACTTCCTAAAAAATCTTCAGAAGAAATTGCTTTTTTGTCAACAAATAAAAATTCACCTTCTACCGAAACGGAAATTTCCAAAAAACCCCAATTATCTTTTCGAATTTGAATACTTTTTTTCACACTTTCCGTTAAATTTAAGTATTCTTCCTTTTCTTTTTCTATAAAAAAAGAAATTTTATCTTTTTTCCCGATTCCAATTAAGAATTCTTCCATATTTTGATTTGAAGGTTTCGAAGATACCATTCCTCGATAAAGCATTTTTTCTTTGATTTCATTTGGTCGAAATACACTTAAAAAACTCTTATGATAAAATATTTGAAAAGCTTCATTCCAATTTTCTTTTGCAAGGCAAGAAAAATCATATAAATTTTCAATTGGTCCCATAGAACTTTCCGGATACCCTTTTACAATAGACACACAAAAAGAAAGACTGA
>JAFWXB010000291.1 GCA_017523185.1 Lachnospiraceae bacterium
CTTACATTTTGCATATTTTCATTTGTATTAATAGATAATACTGCATGATTTTTCTGATTATTTTTATATTCTTCATTTACATTTTTATTTTCTTTATAATTTTCTTCCAATGATTTATCTGCAACATTTACTGTATAACCACATTGTTTTTTATCACTAAAATTAAAAACTGCAATCACACGTTCTTTTTTTCCCTTTCGTTCTATTGTATAAATACAACGTTCTTCCTGATGACAATCTAACCATTGAAATCCATTTTGTTCATAATCTAATGTAGATAATGCTTCATGTGTAAGATACATATGATTTAATTCTTTCATATAACAGAAAAACATATGATGTTTTGGATAATGAAGCAATTCCCAATCCTGCTGGCGTTTTTCATCCCATTCACGAAAATGTCCAATTTCATTACCCATAAAATTTAATTTTTTGCCCGGATGCATCATCATATATAAATACATTGCTCTTGCTTGTGGAAATTTCATTTCATAATCACCATTCATTTTCTGCAAAATCGTAGCTTTTCCATGTACAACTTCATCATGTGAATATGGCAACAAATATTGTTCATTCCAATAATACATCATAGAAAATGTCAATTTATGATAATTTTCTTTGCGATTTTCCGGTGACATTTGAAAATATTCTAATGTATCATGCATCCAACCCATATCCCACTTATAATCAAAATCAAGTCCACCTTGTTCTACACTTTTCGTTACATTTGGGTAATTCGTCGAATCTTCTGCAATTAACATACAACCCTTATTTTGTTCTTTTAAATTGCGATTCATAAAGCGAATAAAATCAACTGCATTTCCATTAACGCCTCTACGTTCATCTCCCTGCCAATAAATAATGCGACTGATTGCATCCATACGCAGTCCATCAAAATGATATTCTTTTAACCAATAATTTGCTGCTGATTGTAAAAAACTTCTTACTTCTCCTCTGGAATGCATAAAATTATGACTTCCCCATTCACTTACTCCAACATCATTTGATGGATATTCATATAAACAAGAACCATCATATTGTGCCAATGCATAATCATCAATCGCAAAATGAACCGGTACAAAATCTAAAATTACACCAATTTCGTTCTGATGTAAAATATCAATAAGTTCCATCAATTCTTCGGCTGTTCCATAACGACTTGTTGGTGCAAAAAAACCTGTATTTTGATATCCCCAACTTTCATCACATGGGTGTTCACTAATTGGCATAAATTCCACATAATTATAACCACATTCTTTTAAATAATTGCTTAATGGACCTGCTAATTCTTTATAAGAAAACCAATCTCCATTTCCTTTTTTCTGCCATGACCCTAAATGCAACTCATAAATATTTAAAGGTTTTTCTTTCTGTGTACTTCTCCTTGCCATCCATTCATAATCTTTAAACTGATATTTTTTCAAATTGCGAATAACTGATTTATGCGCTGGTCGCACTTCCATACCAAATCCATATGGGTCACAATGGTCTGTATAACTTCCATTCTGTTTATAAATACGATACTCATATGTATCTCCTTCTTTTGCCCCTGAAACAAACACTTCATAAAAATGTCCATTATAAATTCGTTCCATTTCAATCATTCTATCGCCTAATAACAATGTTACACCCTTTGCATTTGGTGCAAAAGTACGAAACATTACACCACCATCTTGTATATGTGCCCCAAAATATTCATAAGCATTCATTTCCTGTCCTATATAAAAACCATAATTATCCATAAATCATTTCTCCTTATTTCTTTTATTCCTTTGTAACTTTCATATATCTGCCAAATCAACATAATTCCTTTTATTTTACTTATAATTTTTTATTTTCTTATAATTAAGCATCTTATATATCTATAAACATCTATAAACAATTCCATGACAAACTAATATGAAAAATACCTACTATTCTATATACTACAAATTTTTCTAAACCGGTTTATGATAATTGACTACCGTCAATTATTATACTATAATATTATAATAAAATACATTCTATTACAAGTTGCAGATTTTTAAATTCGTATTGTAATAGACATTTTATAAAAATCTGTATCTTAATAGACACATTGTTCAAACAGTAAAGAAAGTTATCACTTATGGATTTAAGAGAAAAAAAAACAAAACGAAGTATTCACAATGCATTTTTAGAATTAAGAGCAAAAAAACCTTTAGAACGTATTACCATCAAAGAATTGACAGAACTTGCAGAAATTAGCAAAGCTACTTTTTATCTGCATTATAAAGATATTTATGATTTATCAGAAACACTCCAACAAGAAGTCATTTCTAACGTATTAACAAGTGTTTCTAATATAGAACATATTAAAACAAGCCCTCCTAATTTTACAAGAGAATTATTTTATTCCTTTTTAACACATGAACATTTAATTGACATTTTATTTTCCGGAGCACAAGCTTCCATTCTTCCTACAAGCGTTGAAAAAGCTATTAAAGAAACCTATTTTTCTCTCTCACCGGAATTAAAAAATAATGCCCTAGCCAATATTCAACTTACCTATCAAATATTAGGAGGATATTACGCTTATTCTCAAAATCGCAAGCGTTTTGGAGACGAATTTACAATTGATATGATTGATACCATTACACGAAAACTTACATAAAAAAACTGTCGCATTAAGCAAATTCATAACAAAATATAATTTTCTATTAAATATAGCTTATTATATTTTGTATAAAATTCACTTTATGCGACAGTTTCTTTTATATTTAACTATTTATGTTTATATCCTGTATAAATTGTCATTCCAAGACATATAATCATTGCCCATGCCCAAAATTTATGTTGCTTCATGCTATTCTCCTATTTTGCAATATCCCTTGTTAAATTTAAAATATCTTTGTGCTATTTTCAAATTTAGCAATTTTTTCTTATCCATTTGTTTTGAAATTATGAATAAGTTGTGTCATAACTTCTGCTTGTGCCATCAATTCTTCTCCAACTGCTGCTGTTTCTTCTGCTGCTGCTGAATTGTTATTTACTACTTCTGAAATAGAAGTCATTGTTGCATTGATTTCTTGAATATGAGCAACTTCATCTTCTAAAAGACTGGAAATCTTATTCATATGTTCGCTGGATTCTCTTGTAGTTTCTACAATAAGTCCCATATCTTTTGCTGTTTCATCAGCAATCTTAATTCCTTTATCAACTGCTTCAATTGTTACTTGAATTAACTTCGTTGTTTTTCCTGCTGCTGCTGCTGATTCCTCTGCAAGGCTTCGTACTTGGTCTGCAACAACGGCAAAACCACGTCCTGCTTCTCCTGCTCTTGCTGCTTCAATTGCTGCATTTAAAGAAAGAAGGTTTGTCTGTGATGCAATATCTTCAATTGCTCCAATAATAGTGCCAATCTGTTCGGAACACTTACTGATTTCACCAATCGCTTCAATCAATTCATTCATTTTCTTGTTTCCTGTCATTAAGGATTCTCTTGCATGGTTAGAAAGTTCTACAGAATCTACTGCTACTTTTGCATTTTCTTCCATACTCTTTGACATAGAATGCATTGCTTGTACAACTTCTGAAATTTGTGTCGCTTGTACTGTACTTCCATCTGCAAGGTCTGTTGCTGCACTTGAAAGCTGTTCAGAACCAGAATCAATTTGTGAAGCAGATTCTTTTAAAGTATTAAATGTTTCTTCATAATCAGGGTTAGGTATTTCCTCATTTAAATAATTAAATCTAGTTTTAATAAGATCAGGATC
>JAFWXB010000292.1 GCA_017523185.1 Lachnospiraceae bacterium
ATCATCATCTTCTTCTTCTTCCTCATCCTCTAAATCCCAAATTTCTTCAAGTCTTTTTCGTTCTTCGGCACGATTTTTCAGATACTTTTGATAACGTTCACTACCTTCTTTTGCAGATGCATACATCTTTTGTCCACCCTTTTGAAATCCTTTGATAACAGATTTTTCTGTTATAAGCACAATGGAAACAATTACTCCAATAATTGTCAAAATATATGTACCAACAACACCAAATGCTCTACAAAAGAAAAATGAAAACAATCCACCTATAATACCACCACCTAATTTTTCATTAAAACCATACAAAAAGGCTTCTATTGGATTTTTAACGCTATCTTCCGTAGAAAGTAATGATAAAAATATACATAAACACATCATAAATAATATAGATGCTACTAATTTTACCATTGCAAATCGATTCCCTCGATTTGAGATTGCAAAAATACTCCCTATAATTAGAAGTATCGGAAAAATATATGCAATCATACCAAATAATCCAAATAAAATACGACTAACTGTATTTCCCACAACTCCACCAACGCCCAAATTACTAATAAATAAAAGTAATGAGCAAGCAATTAACACCCATAATTGTATTTCTGTGTGAAACGCATCTGCAATTTGTGATGGATTCGTCGTTTTTCGAGAAATTGTCTTTTTCTTTGTTGTTCGTTTCGAAGAAGTTCTTTTCTTCGTAGCCATGAATAACCTCCAAATTTCTATATTTTAACGTGAATTTGACAGATAATAAAATCCAATTACTTTTATAAAAAATTATAAATTGTTTACAAAGTATCAAACTCACGATTTTAACAAAAATACATATTTTTCTTACCTTTAAAAATATTTTTCTTGGAAGAAAGCTCTAAGCTCCCACCAAGAAAAAATATTTTATCACTTATTTCATCAAATTACAAATATACCATTAACTAAAACTGTAAAAGAATATTAAAAATATATTGTATTTATTGGCTTTTTCTAACCAATAATAATTATTTTAACACATTTTAGAATTATTGTCATCAACACGACTTATTTTTATTAATTCTTTTAGTTTTTTAAATGCTTCCGAAATTCCACCAATTTCGTTAATCAATCCCACTTCTACTGTTTCTTTTCCTACTAAAATTGTACCTACATCTTTTGTCAGCATCTGTGTATTCATCATCAATTCTTCAATTTTTTTATAATCTGCATCACAATGTTCTGTAATAAATGTAATGATTCTATCCTGCATTCGCTTAAAATAATCATATGTTGCCGGTGCACCAATCACAGTACCACTCATGCGAACCGGATGAATCACCATTGTTCCACTTGGTACAATCATGGAATAATCCGTAGAAACTGCTAGTGGAACACCTATGGAGTGACTTCCACCAAGTACCAAAGAAACAGTTGGTTTACTTAAAGATGCTACCATTTCTGCAATTGCAAGTCCACTTTCTACATCTCCACCAACTGTATTAATCAAAAGTAATACTCCGTCAATCCGTTTATCATCTTCAATTTCTGCAAGTCTTGGCAAAATATGTTCATATTTTGTTGTTTTTGTATTTGATGGCAAACACTCATGTCCTTCAATTTCTCCAATAATAGAAATTAAGTAAATTGTGACTTCTTCATCTTTTAAAACACTTTGTCCATATTCTTTTAATTCATCTTCTTGTAATTGTGCTTGTTCATTTTCGTTCATATTGCAACTTCTCCTTATGGATACAAAAAATACGGATATCCAAAAAGGATATCCGTATTAGTATTTACATCTATAAAATTTTTATTCTATATGATTTTAGTATCCAAGAAGATAGTTGTAAAGTCCTTCATAACGATATTTAGATGCGTTCCATGAGAAGTCTTTTGCCATACCTCTGTCTACCATCTGATTCCATTGACGTTTGTTATCGTAGTAAATATGTTTTGCATAATTAATAACATATAACATTTCATCAGCATTGTAATTTGTGAAGGAGAATCCATCACCTGTATTTTCAAATTCATTGAATGGCTGAACTGTATCTTTTAATCCACCTGTTTCACGAACAATTGGAACTGTACCATGACGGAAAGAAATCAACTGTGTAAGTCCACATGGTTCAAATGCAGATGGCATTAAGAATGCGTCTGCTGCTGCATATAATTTACGAGCAAGGTCATCATTATAGCAGATATTAGCAGATACTCTATCCGGATATTTCCATGCATAGTGACGGAACATATTTTCGTATTGTGGTTCACCTGTACCAATAATAACGAATTGCGTATGTTCATCTACAATGCCTTCCATTGCATAGTTAATTAAGTCAAGACCTTTTTGGTCTGTTAAACGAGATACAAGACCAATCATAAATTTATTCTTATCAACTGCAAGACCTAAATCTCTCTGTAATGCTTCTTTATTTAATGCTTTTTTCTTTCTCCAGTTTTCTGCATTGTAATTTACATAAAGTTTTGCATCTGTTTCCGGATTATAGTTTGTATAGTCAATACCATTTACAATACCCTGCATATCATAGTGACGAGCAGATAATAATCCATCTAAACCTTCTCCATAATGTGGTGTCTGAATTTCATTTGCATATGTATCACTTACTGTTGTGATGTAGTCAGCATATACAAGACCACCTTTTAACATATTTGCATCTTTTTTGAATTCAAGTTTATCCGGTACAAATAAAGATTTGTCAAAACCTGTTAATCCTTGGATTGTCTTAATATCCCAAATACCTTGGAATTTTAAGTTATGAATTGTCATAATAGATTTAATTCCCCAGAAGAAAGAATCTGCTTGGAATTCATTTCTTAAATATACAGGAATGAAACCTGTCTGCCAATCATGGCAATGAATGAGGTCAGGACGGAATCCAATAAGTGGAAGCATAGAAAGAACTGCTTTATCAAAGAAACAGAACTTTTCAATATCTGTACGAGTATCACCATATGGTTTTGGACCACTAAAATATTCTTGATTATCAATGAAATAATATGTAATGCCTTCAAATTTATACTGTAATACACCTACATATTTGTTTGTAATTTGGCAACCTCTGCTATGCATATAAAAGTGAGTTACATATTCCATTTGGTTACGGAACCATTCTGGAATACACATATAATTTGGAATAACTACTCTTACGTCCCAATACTGTTTGTCAAATTCTTTTGGTAATGCTCCACAAACGTCTGCAAGTCCGCCTGTTTTAATAAATGGAACACATTCTGATGCTGCAAAAAGGATTTTTTTCATGTTTACCCCCTATAAAATGTATTTTTCTGATTTTCTCAGTTGTAATATCTAAAAATAGTGGCTATATTTTAATAATTCAATAAAAACAATATTAAAATATAATTATTTCTATTTTTCATTTATTTCATTTATAAAACTGACTACTTTCTACAAAAACTGCAACGCATTTGCTATCAATCAGCCCAAATAAATGAATAGCATCTAGTTTAAAATGAAACATTTGATATACAACCTTGTTTCTTTAATTTTATTATCATTAACTGACAACAAAATCCATCATTGTATTAAGTATATCATAATTAAACAAATTAAACAAGTTTTATCTAAAGAAAAAAGTGCTACTTTCTTGATTCCATTAAATAATAATACACACCATTCCACCATTATTATCATTGACAATTTTTTGCATGGTGTTTTGTAATTGCAATTGACATTCATCATCCATCTTCATTATTTTATCTCGGATTCCGTCTTCCATAAGCTCGCCTAGCGATTTTCCAAAAATATTAGCACTCCATACACCATCTGCTGAAAGTTCTCCTTCTTTAATATACGAAATCAAATCTTCTGCTTGTTCTTTATTTCCTACAATTGGTGCAATTTCCGTTTCAATATTTGCTTTTATCATGTGAATGGATGGCGAATTTGCTCGAATTTTTACACCATATTTTCCTGCATGATTAATTAAAATCGGTTCTTCCATTGTAATATCTGATAATTTTGGAGCAACCACACCATATCCTCTGCCACATACACTTTGAATAGCATCTTCTACTTTTTCATATTCTGCTCGTTTTGCTGATAAATCTTTAATCATGGAAATCATTTGATATTCACTTGTAATACTCATACCTGCAATATCACTTAAATACTCAAAATAATAACTATCATCTACTTCCATTCGAAGTTCAACCGTTCCATTTTCTGTATGAATTTTTTGAAGTAATGGTTTACAAATAATTTCTTCCATTTGTGTACATTCCGGTACGGAAAATAAATTCATATGTTCCATTGTTCCTGTATAGATATCCTTTTTTTCATTTTCAAGTTCTATACTTGTAGTATCCTTATGATACAAATCTCGCATACGCGAAATATGTTCTAACCAATGCACAGCATATTGAATAAATGCTTGTTTTACTTTATGTTCATTTTCTAATGTTTCTGCCCATTTTGGAATATAAAATTCTACGGTTGAAACAGGAAATTCCAATAATAC
>JAFWXB010000031.1 GCA_017523185.1 Lachnospiraceae bacterium
CTTCAAATATATTATCTAAAATATAACCACTCTAATTTTATCTTAAATTTCAATCAAATGCAAGTGTTTTTGCAAAAATACAACAAAGAAAAAGCAGGAAATTTGTGTAATTTGCCGCTTGTTTTGTGAAAAATGACGTGAGAAAAGAAAAATATTAACGTTTTGTGAACAAAAAGTCTTTTTGTTTGCGATTTTTAAAATATTCTTGACAAGTGTTTGTTAATGGTATATTATAAAATTAACATAGTAAAAGGAGAATTAATATATGATAGTACAGCACAACTTAATGGCAATGAATGCAAATAGAATGTTAAAAACAACTACAAAGTCTCAGTCTAAAACAACAGAAAAGTTGTCTTCAGGATATCAGATTAATCGTGCAGCAGATGATGCAGCAGGATTATCAATTTCAGAAAAAATGAGAAAACAGATTCGTGGTTTGGAACAAGCTTCAACAAACGCACAGGATGGTATTTCCGCAGTACAGACAGCTGAAGGTGCTTTAGGAGAAGTTCACTCCATGTTACAGCGTATGAATGAATTAGCAGTACAAGCAGCAAACGGAACAAACTCTAAAGATGACCGTCAGGCAATTCAGGACGAAATTGAACAGTTGACAACAGAAATTGACCGTGTTGCTGAAACAACAAAATTCAATGAAACTTACCTCTTAAAAGGTTCAGGAAAGACAGCTACATTATCTATTACAGCAAAAGATGCAGGTATTACAGGTGTTATGCTTGGTGCAGGAACAGGTACAGCGAAATTTACAATGAAAGCATTAAAAGAAGGTGAAACGATTAACATTGGTAGTAAGGGATATACAATTGGTACATCTATTGCAGCTATTTCTGCAGCAATTCAAGATGCTGATGAAGGTTCTATTATTACAATTAATGGTACTGCTTATATTGTAGCAAGTGAAACAAATGTTGGCGAAGGCGAATATAAAATAGAAGATATCCAATCTATTATTAGAGATGGTGATAAAGTTTTATTTGGAACAAAGACATATGCAGCTATGCTTGATAAAGCGGATGATGGTATTGGTGATAATGATGTTTCCTTTATTTCTATCACACAGGCATATAAATTAATTGCTGAAGAATTGAAGATTGCAAGTTCTGTAGGTGTAGACCCTGGACACGAAGCAACTGTAACATTATTGGATGCAGATACGGCTGCAACTGCAACACAAATTACATTTAGAATTACAGAAGGTACTGTAAAAGCTTCTCAGAATTTACAGATGACATTACATGTAGGTGCAGATGCAGACGAAGGTAATAAAATTGCATTAAAATTAGATGCTATGGATTCTGCTGGGCTTGGTATCAAACATATGAACGTAGTAGATGAAAGTGGTGCAAAAGCTACATATGCGATTGATTCTATTGCAGAGGCCATTACAAAAGTATCTCAACAACGTTCTGAAATGGGTGCTATACAGAATAGATTAGAACATTCTATTACAAATTTAGATAACGTAGCAGAAAACACAACATCTGCAGAATCTACAATTCGTGATACAGATATGGCAGAAGCTATGGTAGAATACAGCAAGAATAATATTCTTGCACAAGCTGGTCAGTCAATGCTTGCACAGGCAAATCAATTAACACAAGGTGTATTAACATTACTTAGATAGAATTTTACAGAATAGAATTAAATATAAATACATAATTTAAAGTGTATATTTATATTTCCGATTTTATGAAAAATAATGAGAATTATATAATAAAAAGGGGACGAAGTAATTCGTTCCCTTTTTAAGTAATGATAAATTTTGAAAATGATGATTTTGATAAATAGTTAAGTTTTAAATTTATTAGTTAGATATTTGTTAAAAAGTACTTAAAAGAATGATTGCATATTCAATTTTAAATAGATTTTATGTTAAAATAATCACAAAAATAATAACTGGGAGAAAATTATGGGAACAGTAACAAAAAAGCCGATACTTAGTATTTCATTGTTGGCATCTAATAGACCGGATACATTGCCAAGGTGTTTAGATTCATTAAAACCTATTTTAGAAGCCATACCAAGCGAACTTATCCTTGTAGATACAAGTAATAATGAAGCAATACATAAATTGCTTTTAACATATACGGATAAAGTTTATAAATTCAAATGGTGTAATGATTTTGCAAAAGCAAGAAATGTAGGATTAAAAAAAGCAAAAGGAGAATGGTTTTTATTTTTAGATGATGATGAGTGGTTTGTAGAAATAGATGAATTAATTCATTTTTTTCAATCAGGAGAATACAAAAAATACGTTTGTGCGAATTATATTGTAAGAAATTTTTTTGATAAAAAATATATGTATTATAGCGATTCTTGGGTAACGAGAATGGTTCGTATTGATTCTAATATAGAGTTTAAAAGTAAAATACATGAATATTTATATCCGGTGATAGGTAAAGATAAAAGTCTGCAAGTAATTGCATATCATTCCGGATATATTTTTGCATCAAAAGAAGAAAAAGAAAAGCATTTTCAACGTAATAGTTCTCTTTTACTGGATATGATAGCAGAAGAACCTGATAATCTTCGTTGGCAAATACAACTTGCACAAGAATATCGAGCTATGAACAAGTGGGAAAAATTATATTCTTATTGTCAAACATGTTTAAAAAGTGCAGAGAAAATAAATAATCGTTATGATAATGTAAATATTGGAACATTTTATATGGGCTATTTAGAGGCTTGTATTAATTTAAAGAAATATAAAGAAGGTTTAGAACAAGGAAAAATATGTTTAAATGACTTTAGAAGTACTGATTTGAGTAAAGCAATGACGTATAGTCAGATGGCTGAGTTATATTTTCGATGTGAATCATATAAAGAAGCAGAATTATATGCCAAGAAGTATTTTAAAAAGCAGGAAAGTTTAACATTACATACAGAAGATGTATTATTTCAACAGTCAGCTTTACTTGTAGCAGAAGCGTATGATGATACGCGTTGTAAGAAAGTCTATACTATTTTGATAGGTTGTGACTTAAAAAAAGGAAGTACCAAGTGTTTAAATCAATATTTTGAAAAATTGGAATGGACAAAACCTGTTATTTATATTTTTGAACATACAGAGAAAATTTTCATAGAAGCAATGGTAAAACTTCCATATGAACCGATTTTTTCAGAACTTGTTACATATGCTTTTAAAAATAAGGAACTTAAAAAATTATTTTTTAAAGAAGCACAAAATTGGGAACAAAAAGATAAACAGGCATTTCAAAGAATCTTATCTGTTTTTGCGAAAGCAGAGGGTGAGGATTGGTATTTGGAGTATGCTCGTGTATTAACAGCATGTAATGAAAAAAACAGAGAAGCTATTCTAGAGGCTGTAAGAGGGTATTTAAAAACGGTGTTAAATATTTTTATTGTACCGGAAGATATGAAACAAGCATTAGAAAATAATGGTTTTAGAATAGAAGAATTTTATGTAGAGGTAGAATTTGTTCGTTGGAAAGAACATATTATTTCTTTTGCAGAACAAGTAGGAAAGAAATTGTTAGAAAAAATTTATACAAAAATGGCAGTAGGAAATACAAAAGAAAATATTCGTACTCGCTATTTAGAATTATATTTATTGCAATTTAAGTTAATGAAAAAACCAATAATTTCAAAAGAAATTTGGGAATATAAAGAGAATTTAAAAGAATTTGCAGAAAAGACATTGGATTTTTATGGAGAATATTATAAAGAAGAAGTATTTTTGGAATATCCTGAGCTACTTCCAAAAGAAGTACAAGCAGCTTGTAAGATTATACAATATTTAGAGATAGAATCACAAGATAAAGTGCAAGGATTTGCATATTTAAAAGAATGTGTAGATGTATTTCCGATTTTTGCAAATGCTATAAAAGGTTATTTACAAAATTATACAATGGCAGAATATGATAGAGAACGAGAGAAACGAGAAGAGTTTCGAAAGTTGCGTAATCAAATTTTAATGCAGGCAAAGGCATTATTAAAACAAGGAAAACCGGAACAGACAATTTCCATTTGTCAACAATTAAAACAAATGGTTCCAAATGATTTAGAAGTAATTGCTCTTAATTTAGAAGCAAGGCTTGCAATATTAGATAGATAAGTAAAAATAATATATTTTGTAAGGAGTAAATTGTGAACGGAATAGAGAAAGATATAACACTTACCATTTCATTATTAGCATCTAATCGTCCAGATACGCTTGTGAAATGTTTGGATTCCTTGAAGCCACTTATGGAAGCAGTTTCTAGTGAATTGATTTTAATAGATACAAGTAAATCAACGGAAATTTCTGATATTTTATGGAAATATTCAAAACAAGTATATACATTTGATTGGTGTAATGATTTTGCTAAAGCGAGAAATGAAGGATTATTGAGAGCAAAAGGAAAATGGTTTTTATATTTAGATGATGATGAATGGTTCGAAGATGTAACTCCAATTATTGAGTTTTTTCAATCAGGGGAATATCAGGAATATCATCAAGCAGCATATTTTGTAAGAAATTATGGAAATTTGCAAGGAACAAATTATTCAGAAATGTGGGTATCACGTATGATTCGAATTGAACATGATACTCGTTTTGAAGGACGTGTACATGAATCTTTAGTTCCGGCAAGAGGCAAATGTAAAAAAATTTCGGCATTTGTACACCATTATGGATATGTGTTTGCAAATACAGAAGAAAGAAGAAAACATTATGAGCGTAATATAAGTATTTTAGAAGCTTTGATAAAAGAAGAACCAAATAATCTTCGTTGGAGGTTACAAAGTTTAAAGGAGTATGGAGTAGTAAAGGAATGGTTATTATTAAAACAGGCTGGAGAAGCTGGACTTAATTTAATTAAAAACTTAGATGAACCATTTGTAAATCTTTGTCGTGGTGCTTTTTATATGGCTGTTTTACTTTCAGAGCAAAAAATAGGAAATGAAGATGTATGGAATTTATATCAAATATTTATAAAAGATAAACGAAATCCAGCAAGTGTTCGTTGTGCGTTAGCAACAGTTACAGCAATTGGCTTAAGCAACCAAAAAATTGAAAGTGTAAAAATAATTGATTGTATTCAAGACAGTATACAAAATTTCCAATTGTATCAAGCAGAAGAAAAAGAGGAACAATGGCAAATTATTGAAGAAAGTACCATATTAGTACAAGATTATATTACAAAACAAACACAATTAGAGATGTACTATTTATGGGGGGATACATTAGCTTCTTTTATGATAGAAAATCAAAATCAGGATATAGAGGATTTAGAATGGTTGAAACAGTCATTAAATCTGTTAGAATCATACTGTCCAATTATCATTCAAGATATTCAAAAAAAGATAGAGGGAAATGGAGAATTTTTATCATTACCGGATAGTATTTGGAAACTTGGACAAGTTAGAATTATTCCATTGGAAGATATATTATTATCATTGCCATTTTCACAATGGATGGCACAAGTTATGGTATTAGAATCGCAAGGTTATCATATAAAATGGCAAAATACAGAAACACATTTGATGCAAATCTGTTCCAAAGAAGATATTCGTTATCGTTTTTATGATATGAAAACAGAAATGATAAAAATGAAGCAAATTTATTCTGTAAAAACAAATGTGGAAAAAATGGATTATACGACAATTACACAAGTATTATTTGATTTTGCAGAGGCAATACTTCGTTATAGTGACTATATTTATACGGATAAAGCTTTTTCGGGGGATATGGAATTTCTTCCAAAGGAATATAAAGCTGCGTTTTGGCTTGCGCAAGCTTTTTCGTGTAAAGAAGATGATTGGAGCCAAAAATTAGCTTATCTTGGTAAATCTGCGAAAGAATGGAAGATTTTGGGGGAAATTGTAAAACGTTATGCAATCTTAATTGGAGAGGAACAAGAAGCAAGTAAGCAACAAGCAGAATCTGCACAGAATGAATTACTTCAGATGGTACAGAATATAAAACCTCAAATTTATACATTAGTAGAACGTGGTATGATACAAGATGCTTTAGCAGTAGTAAAGCAAATTCGAAATATTGCTCCGGATGATATAGAATTAAAAGAAATGGAAGCTATTATTTTGGAAGAAATAGGGTAAA
>JAFWXB010000293.1 GCA_017523185.1 Lachnospiraceae bacterium
AGTAAATACAAGAATACCAACGATTGGTAATGCTAACATCGCGGTATGCATATTTTCTTCTTTAATAGAATGTAAATCATCTTTGAAAGTCGGAACTTTCATTCCGTTTTCTTTACGGAACTGTGTCGCATATGCACTCTTACCTGACATACAAGCAAAAAATACCATTACTGCACATACGAACATTGTAATAACACCATATAACATACAAAGCATGGAGTTATCACCATCTGTATACTCATAAAGACCTGTTATCTCATTGTATACTTCCCCTTGTACTTCTGTACCAAGAGTAACAAAATCTCCCATAGCATTGATACCGAATGTTGCCATATAAACGAAAAATGCAATTTCAACACCAAGGAAAACAATACCTCGTACAAACTGTTTATTCACTAAATTGCCTAAACCACAGATAAAAAATGACAATTTTGTCATTGTATCGCCATATTTAAACGCTTGTGCAACAGTAGCATCGGAGGGTTTTTTGTAAACATTCTCTTTTTTGTTAAAGATTCCCATGGAAAACCTCCTTCTATGATATTCCTAAAAATATTCATACATTTAAACTATAAATGAATTGCAAGCGTCACGCTCCGAGCGTGCCTGAATTTGTGATATGCCTACCCTAAAAACATACACAAATTCAATGTTAGGGACACCATGAGGCATCCCTAACATGATTTTCTAAAATTTATTTAGTAGTCATATCTTTTACGATTTTGTCCATCTGTTCTTGAACATTATCTGCTGTGATATTACCATTTTTAATTTCTGTTGAGATTTTTCCTGCGTTTGCCCAGTATTTGTTACTGAAATCAGCACTTAATGGCTGAACAACACTTGCTTTTAATACTTCTTCGATAACAGCAGAAACCATTTCGTTTTCTTTAACTGCTTGAGATTCTTCTAATGTGTTGTTTACAGGAGCCTGTGCGTTCTTTTCAAAACGTTTTTGTTGGCTTTCTTCATTTCCTAAGTAAGCTGCAAATGCTACTGCTGCATCCATGTTTTTACATTTTGGATTTACACCAGCTGCTTTTGTAGAGTAGAAACTCTTTAACTGGTAATCTGTTCCATTAATATTGAATGTAGGAAGAATTGCAATACCTAAGTCATCACCTAAAGCATCTTTGTATAATTTGTAGTTCCAGTCACCATCAAACCATACACCAAGTCTGTGTTCTGCGATTAATTCAGATACGCTGATTTCTCCGTCATATCCAACTTTTGGATTTTTAATAACATCCATTAAGTATTTTGTAACAGCAACACCTGTTTCAGAGTTCCAGTCACAACCTGCATCAAAGTTTGTACCGTTTTCACCAAATACGCTTAAGCCTGCACCATAGTACCAAGCACCGAGTTTCCAACCACCTGCTGATTCAAAGTAGTAGTTATATACACCATCAGCAGTTTCTTTGCTTAAGATGCCTTCCATAGTTTTAACATCTTCTTCTGTCATAACTTGTTTGTCATAGAACATAACGAATGTGTTGTGCTGATATGGAACACCATATAAAGCTCCATCAATAGAAACAGTTGCTGCTTCTGATTCAGACATAGTAGATTTTACTAATTCTTCTGCTGCACCACCAAGTCTTGCAATCGCACCAGCTTCTACGAATGCTGGAGTTTGGTCACTTGCGAAACAGAATACGTCAGCTGCTGCTTCAACGTCGTTTAATACTGTGTCTTTTGCAACGTCTTCACCAACGATTTTGATATCCCATGTGATATTCCATTTGTCTTTGTTTGCTTCAGCAAACGCTGCTGTCTGTTCGTCAATGATTCCTGTTTCTTTCTGGTTCTGAGCTACCCATACTTTTAATGTAACATCTTTTGGTCCGGAAGCCTGTGAATCTCCACCTGCATTTCCACCTGCGTTTGTGTCGTCACCACTGCCGCCACAGCCTGCGAGCATTGTAGCACCCATTGCTGCGATAAGAAGTAATGATACTAATTTCTTTTTCATCGTAATCCTCTCCTTTATAGATAAAAAATTATTTATATAAAATGCCCCGTGCATTTCATACCAGTTCATGTGCAGTTTATAATGTTTTTATAAACTTTTTCGAAAACTTTCGCACTTATTATTACATTTTAATTTTTTTATTCAATTTTGTCAACTTTCTTTATATGTATACAAGTATTTTTAGTCATTTTACTCAAAACACATTTTATTTTTTGTGAAATATACCCATAAAATTTCACTTTATTTTCGAAAATTATTTTGCATATTTTATTGATTCTGACACAAATGTTTTCTATAATAGAAATTAGGGAAAAAAAGGGATTTTTGTTTATAATTTTGGAAAATTTTTTATATTGTAATTGTTTATTTTTACAACATTTTTTCATCTATTTATAAACAAAACACAAATCGTAAAGATTAACTTTAAAATAAAACACATAAAAAAAATGAGGGAAAGTAAAATGGCAACAATTAAAGATATTGCACAAAAATTGGGGATTTCTGTTAGCACCGTTTCAAAAGGCTTAAATGGTGCCAGCGATATTAGTGATGATTTAAGACAACTTGTTTTAGATACAGCAGTTCAAATGGGATATTCTACAAAACGTTCGAAAAAGGTAGAATATCGCAAACTTTGTCTATTTGTCGAAAATATGGAATACGAAACATTAGATTCTTTTGGTTATGATATTATTCTTGGCTTTAAACAAAATGCATTTCGCCATAAATGGGATGTTACTGTCATTTCTATTACTCCACAATTCCAACAAGAAGAAAAATATGATACTTATCTTTTAAAACATGGTTATTGTGGTGCATTTTTATTAGGACTTGCACTTCAAGACCCATGGATGAAACAACTTCATCATACTACCATGCCAACGGTACTTTTTGACAATTTTATTGATTACAATCCAAATGTCTGTTATTTAGGCACAGACAGTTATGAAGGAATTCGTATGGCAGTACAACATTTATCGAATCTTGGGCATAAAAAAATCGGTTTTATCAATGGCTCTCCTTACTCTCTTGTAACAGACCAAAGACATGAAGCCTTTCGAAAATCTATGGCAGAATTTAACTTGCCTATTAATGAAAAATTATTGGTACATGGCTATTTTGTATCAGCAAGTGCAAAATACCATGTTCCGGGTTTTTTAGAAGAAGGTGCTACTGCAATTGTATGTGGCAATGATTTAATCGCACAAGGAGTTATTGAATATTGTACTTCTCATGGCTATCGTGTTCCGGAAGATGTAAGTGTTATCGGATTTGACAATATTCCAATTGCAGCAACAACTGTACCACCACTTACAACAATTGCACAACAACGAAATGAACTTGGAAAATCTGCGTATGTCATTTTAAATTCTTTAATTTTACATATTTCTATTGGGAAAATGCAACTTCGACCAAAGCTGATAGAACGAGAATCTACAACAAGAGTTTATATGAAATAATCGTAATAATACTATCTTTTTTTATACAAAATTATTATAAACTACTTCCATTGTATTCAGAAAAATACAGTAGTATACTATATACATAATCAATGATATATAAATTATAATTGAGTAAATATTGAAAATTGCACAAAAATATAGTTTATTTGTTTGTTACACAAAGACTTTTCTTGTTATAATTCAAAATATGTCTTTCTATCATGGACAAATTTATGCAATATTCTAAATTTACTCATTTATAGTATAAAAATAAAGAGAAAGAAGGTATACGTTATGTCCAAAAATTCACCATTGCTCCAACCAATACAAGTTGGAAATTTAACACTCAAAAACCGTATTATGTTCCCACCACTTACAACAGGATATGAAGAACGTGACGGCTCTATTGGTGCAAGAAGTTTAGCTTTTTATGAAAGACTTGCAAAAGGTGGCGTTTCGTATGTAGTGATTGGTGACGTTGCACCGGTTCGTACTGCTTCTCCAACTCCAATGTTATTTGATGATAGTCAAATTCCGGTCTATAAAAAACTTGCTGATACCCTTCATACATATAATTGTAAAGTGGGATTACAGATTTTTCATCCGGAATATGATGTTCCAGGCGTTGGAAGAATGATTGGTGCTTCTATGATGGCAATGAAGGCAGCAGAAGCATTAAAAGCACAAGGTGATATGGCAGCATTTGGCGAAAAAATGAAAGAAGTTGAACAACTTCGTAAAGATGCTTACGCAAAACTGCACCATGATATGAAACACTTTGTTTCGGAAGCCACAGTAGAACAATTAGAAGCTATTAAAACAGCAATCGCACAATCTGCAAGACGTGCAATGGAAGCAGGCATTGATGCGATTGAAGTGCATGGTGACCGTTTACTTGGTTCTCTCTGCTCTACTATTTTAAATCACCGAACAGATACATATGGTGGAACTTTTGAAAATCGTATTCGCTATGCATTAGAAGTGGTATCTGCAATCAAAGAAGCAGCTCCATCTCTTATGATTGAATACAAACTCCCAATTATTACAATTAATGAAGATGGTAGTGCAAGAGGAAAAGGTGGATTATTTGAAGAAGAAGGCATTGCTTTTGCAAAGAAATTAGAAGAAGCCGGTATTGATATGATTCAGGTAGCACAGGCAAACCATACAGGAAACATGGGTGATACCATTCCACCTATGGGTACGGTTCCTTATAATTGGACACTTCCGATTGCAAAGAAAGTAAAAGCAGTTGTTTCTATTCCTATTGCAACCGTTGGACGTGTAGTTAGTGTAGCAAATGGAGAAGAAATTTTAAATAATGGCGATGCTGATATTATTGCATATGGACGTTCCTTATTATGTGATGCTGATATTGCATTAAAAGTAGAAAAAGATGAACCGATTCGCGAATGTTTAAATTGTAATAAAGGTTGTGTAGATGCCATTTCCAGTCGTCGTTATATTTCATGTGTCTTAAACGCTGAAAATGGCGATGAAGCAACGATTTCCATTCAACCGGCAGAAGAAAAGAAACATATTGTAATTGTAGGTGCAGGTATTGCCGGTTTAGAAGCAGCTCGTGTATCAGCAATTCGTGGACATAAAGTAGATATCTATGAAACAGCAGACCGTATTGGTGGACAAATTCATATTGCAGCAGTCCCACCAAGAAAAGACGAAATTCTTCGTTCTGTGGAATACTATGAAGCAATTTTACCAACCATAGATGTAACCATTCATTTGAATACAGAATGTACCAAAGATATTATGAATGAAGCAGATGCTGTAATCGTAGCTGTTGGTGCACATGATATCGTACTTCCAATTGAAGGTGCTGATGCTCCTACTGTTGTTTCTTCTTGGGACGTTTTAACAGGAAAAGCAGAAATAAACGGACATTGTGCAATTATTGGTGGTGGTTTGGTTGGGACAGAAACTACAGAATATGTTGTAGAAAAAGGCTGTACAGCATCTATTATCGAAATGACTGATAAGATTGCAAATGGCGAATCTTCTACCATTCTTCCAATTATCATGGCTGATTTTGCAAAGAATGATGTAAAACAGTATGTAAATACAAAAGTAAACCGCATTACAAATGACGGAAAAACAATTCTTGCAACCGATACAAAAGAAAATAAAGAAGTTGTAATTGATTGTGATACAATTATTATGGCAGTTGGTTCTGTAAAGAATGTATTTGATACAGAAGGTGTAACAACACCAATTTATTATGCAGGTGATTGTTCAGGTGAAAGAACAGCAA
Source organism: Lachnospiraceae bacterium (assembly GCA_017523185.1). Next base: position 5,687 of record JAFWXB010000293.1, read on the forward strand.
GTATTGCAGAAGCAATTCGTTCAGGATATAAAGTGGCAAATGAAGTGTAATTTAGCAGTAGAAACGCATTCACCTTTTCAATCCAAATAAATATACAATAAGTAAAAAGACCATGCGAATATACCATGGTCTTTTTCAGAATGTTCGTTATAAACGTTTTTAGAAAGGAATTGTTATTATGAACAAATATACTCACTTATTTGAACCTATTAAAATAGGAAATACACTCGTAAAAAACCGTATTTTTATGCCACCAATTTCCACAAATTTAGCTGATAAAGGCTATGTCACAGAAGAATTGATTCGTCACTACGCTGCTCGTGCCAAAGGTGGTGTAGGATTGATTGTTTCTGAAGTTGTTACCGTAGAACCAACTTATGTATATCTGCCGGGCGATATGTCCATTCACGACGATTCGTTTATTGAAGGGTGGACAAAATTATTTGCAGAAGTACATAAATATGGTGCGAAATTATTACCACAATTATTTCACCCTGCATACATGGCATTTCCAATTCCGGGAACTCCACAACTCATTGCACCGTCAAATGTAGGTCCATACTACGCAAAAAGTGCTCCACGTGCAGTTACAAAGGAAGAATTAAAAGTTATCATTCGCCAATTTGGAGAAGCTGCATATCGTGTCAAACAAGCAGGTGGTGATGGTGTGGAAATCCATGCAGCTCATGCACATGGTTTACTTGGTGGCTTTTTAACACCTCTTTATAATAAACGCTGTGATGAATATGGTGGTGATATCAATGGTCGTTTACGTTTGACATTAGAAGTAATTGAAGAAGTAAGAAAAACCTGTGGCAAAGATTTTATCATTGATGTACGAATTTCAGGTGATGAATATAGTGACGGTGGATTAAATATCAATGATGCAACATATATTGCAAAACAATTAGAAAAAGCAGGGGCAGATATGCTCCATATATCAGGAGGCACAACAATTAAACGAGGCAGTGCCATTCCGGCATCAGGTACAAAACAAGGTTCTCACGCTGAAGTATCAGCCTACATAAAAAAACAAGTATCGATTCCTGTTGCGACCGTAGGACGTATTACAGAAGCATGGATTGCAGATGAAATGATTGCAAACAGTATCACAGATGCTTGTATGATTGGTCGTGCAAATCTTTGCGAACCTGAATTTGCCAATAAATCCTTAGAAGGTCGCGAAAATGAAATTCGCCCTTGTATTGGCTGTTTGCGTTGTTTAAATGGTATTATGTTTGGAAAACGTGTCGCTTGTACCATAAATCCGTCCTTTGAATTGGAAAATGAAGATACCTTAAAACAAGCAGAGCAAACGAAAAAAGTATTAGTAATTGGTGGTGGCGTTGCAGGCATGGAAGCTGCTTTTGTAGCAAAAAAACGTGGGCATAATGTTGTTCTTTGCGAAGCATCTGAACAATTAGGTGGACAACTTCATGTAGCTTGTGTACCAATTGGAAAACAAGACTTAACAAAAGTTGTTCAGTTTATGTCACATCG
>JAFWXB010000294.1 GCA_017523185.1 Lachnospiraceae bacterium
ATTACCTAAAATAGAGATTAAGAAACCGGATGCAGTGCTCGGCAAAGACACAATCACCAGTATGCAGTCAGGTCTAATCTATGGTCAGATTGGTCAGACGGAATATATTGTAAAACGTGTAAAAGAAGAATCAGGTCTTAGTGATATGAAAGTTGTGGCAACAGGCGGACTTGGTCGTATTATTGCAAATGAAACAGATACGATTGATGTATATGACCCAAATTTGACATTAAAAGGAATAAATTTAGTTTATAAAAAACAAAATCGTAAGGTAAAATAAAAGCATGATAACACAACTCAACATTGGAAATGTAACCTTACCAAACAATTTAATATTAGCACCTATGGCAGGAGTAACCGACCTGCCATTTCGTTTACTTTGTAAGGAACAAGGGGCAGGTTTATTATGTATGGAAATGGTAAGTGCAAAAGCGATTTTATATAAAAATAAAAACACGCAAAGTCTGCTTACGATAGACGAACGCGAAAATCCGATTTCTTTACAGCTTTTCGGTTCAGACCCTGATATTATTGCACAAATTGCACATGAAATCGAAGAACGTCCATTTGATATTTTAGACTTAAATATGGGGTGCCCTGTTCCAAAGATTGTAAACAATGGAGAAGGGTCAGCACTCATGAAAAATCCTTGTTTGGCAGGAGAAATTATTGAAAAAACCGTAAAAGCAATAAAGAAGCCTGTAACCGTAAAAATTCGCAAAGGTTTTGATGATAATCATATAAACGCCGTAGAAATGGCAAAAATAGCAGAGGCTTCAGGTGCAGCAGCGATTGCAGTACACGGAAGAACAAGAGAACAATATTATTCCGGAAAAGCTGATTGGGATATCATTCGACAAGTAAAAGAAGCTGTATCGATTCCGGTCATTGGAAATGGTGATTTGCTTACTGCTGAAGATGTAATTGCAATGTACAATCAAACAGGTTGTGATGGATTTATGATAGCAAGAGGAGCACAAGGAAATCCATGGATTTTTCAACAAATTTTGCATTATTTTAAAACAAACACACACTTACAAAAGCCATCTTTTCAAGAAGTAACAGACATGATACTTCGTCATGCACGCATGATGATAGAATATAAAGGTGAATATGTTGGAATACTTGAAATTCGAAAACACGCAGCATGGTACACAGCAGGTTATCCTAATTCAGCAAAATTGCGAGTTATAATTAATGAAGTAGAAACATATGATGAGTTAAAAGACAAGTTATTAGGATTTATAAAGTGATAACAAGGGATTCTATCTATGAGAAAACCTTGATTTTCCTTGACATAAACAAAGGTATTGGCTATAATACTTTGAGTTAATTAGAAAGAAAAATTGGGAAAATTAGGCATTGTATAAATGCCAAAGAATAAAAATAATTTAAGAAAAGGGTAGAGTAAAATGGAAAAGAAAAATATTTTGACAAGTGCAGGTCTTAAAAAATTAGAAGATGAATTAGAACAATTAATCGTTGTAAAACGTAAAGAAGTAGCACAGAAAATCAAAGAAGCTCGTGAACAAGGTGACTTATCTGAAAATGCAGAATATGATGCAGCAAAAGATGAACAGCGTGATATTGAAGCTCGTATTGAAGCAATTGAAAAAATCTTAAAAAATGCAGAAATTGTAGATGAAGATGAAGTAAGTATTGATGCAATTAATATTGGATGTCAAGTAACAATCTTAGACTGCGAATTTGATGAAGAATTAACATATAAAATTGTAGGTTCTACAGAAGCAAACAGCTTAAAAGGCAAAATTTCCAATGAATCTCCGGTTGGAAAAGCACTGTTGGGTAAAAAAGTAGGGGATTTAGTAACCGTAGAAACACAAGTTGGAACAATTCAATATAAGGTACTTGATATTCAGAAATCAAATTAATGAACTTTAAAAAAGTTTATAACTATAAATGAGTAATTTTAGAATATTGCACAAATCTGTTCACGTTAGAAAGATAGATTGTTAATTATAGCAAGAAGTGTTTTTGTAGAACAAACAAATGAATTATAGTTTTGTGCAATTTTTAGTATTTTATAAATTATACTTTATAATAAAAGTAAGATTTTATGCATATAGAAACTCAAAAATGAGAGGAAGGAAACGTATGGCAAATCAGGAAAATAATGCACAACAGCAGGATTTAAACCAGCTTTTAAAAGTGCGTCGTGAAAAATTACAGGAATTGCAGGCAAATGGAAAAGACCCATTCGTAATTACAAAATATGATGTAACACACCATAGCACAGATATCAAAGACAATTTTGACACAATGGAAAACCAAGAAGTTACTATTGCAGGTCGTATGATGTTTAAACGTGTTATGGGAAAAGCATCTTTTTGTAATATTCAGGACTTAAAAGGAAATATTCAGTCTTATGTTGCAAGAGATAATATAGGCGAAGATTCTTATAAAGATTTCAAAAAATATGATGTAGGCGATATTTTAGGTATTAAAGGAACTGTATTTAAAACAAAAACAGGTGAAATCAGTATTCATGCATCAGAAGTAACTCTTTTATCTAAGAGTCTTCAAATTTTACCGGAAAAATTCCATGGACTTACAGATACTGATACAAGATATCGTCAAAGATATGTAGACTTAATTATGAACGCAGATGTAAAAGATACTTTTATCAAACGTTCGAAAGTATTAAGCAGTATTCGTAAATATTTAGATACACAAGGATTTATGGAAGTAGAAACACCAATGCTTGTATCAAATGCAGGTGGTGCAGCAGCAAGACCATTTGAAACACATTTTAACGCATTAAATGAAGACTTTAAACTTCGTATTTCTCTTGAATTATACTTAAAGAGACTTATTGTAGGTGGTATGGAACGTGTATATGAAATTGGTCGTGTATTCCGTAACGAA
>JAFWXB010000295.1 GCA_017523185.1 Lachnospiraceae bacterium
AGATAAAACATTAAATAAAAGTTTTATAAAAAATACTTGACATAATATGACAACTATGTTAATATAATTTTGTTGTCAATAATGACTAAGGGCTTATAGCTCAGCCGGTTAGAGCGCACGCCTGATAAGCGTGAGGTCGGTGGTTCGAGTCCACTTAAGCCCATAGAAAACAGTTCTTTATAGAACTGTTTTTTTATTTTAACCAAGTGAAATATAAAAAAAGCGTATGATAAATAGTTTTTTACTACTTATCATACGTTCTTTTATTTGTGCCCCTTATAATAATTCGATATCTCTAAATATTTTTAAATCTTCTTACTTCATCTTGAAGTTTTTCAGAAATTTCATAATTTGTATTAGCTTCGGATTTAATTTCACCTAATGCAACTACAAGCTGACTTGTACTTTGTGCTGCTAATGTAACACCTTGTGCACTTTCATCTACTGCAATATTAATTCCATCAATACCATCTGTCATTTGTGCAATTGTTGTTTCCAAATTCATTGCACTTTGTAAAAATTCTTGTAAAATATTGTCCATATAATCTGCATCTTCTTTATAAGTAGTTGCTATATCTACAAATTTATCATAATCTGCAAGAACGGTAGTATCAATAAAACTAATCATATCATTTGCATTTTTTGAAAGTTCTTCTACTGCGTCTGTTACTACACCACTAATATTTTGTATATTATTTGCTGTATCACGGCTATTTTCTGCAAGTACACGAATTTCATCTGCAACAACTGCAAATCCACGACCTGCTTCACCAGCTCTTGCTGCTTCAATAGATGCATTTAATGCCAATAAATTTGTCTGACTTGCAATATTTAAAATATCACCTGTTAAATCATTAATCTTTTCAACGCTACGACTATTTGCAATTGCAGTTTCAAGCATTGCTCGAATTTGTACTATCATGTGGCTGGTTGTATTCTTACTATGTTCTGCATCATGACGAAGGTCTACTGCACGATGTTTAATTTCTGCTACATATCCTTTTCCATTATCTGCTTTTTCACTCATATCTTTAGAAGAATTTAATACATCCTGAACACCTGTTGTAATTTCATCTAAAGTAGCTGAAACTTCCTCCATAGATGCCGATAATTCCTGCATAGTAGCTGAAATACTGGAAGCATTTTCATTAGAATCATTAATACCACTTGTAATATTATTTACAAGTTGATTCATATTTGTAGATTCATCACGAATTTTTACCATAATTCCTTGTAACTGTTCAAGGAAACCATTGATACCTACTACAAGTTGTCCAACTTCGTCTTTTGTCTTTACTGCAATACGTTCTGTTAAATCGCCTTCTTTATTATTGATTTTATCAATAATTTTTCCTAAATGATTGCTTGCATTTTTTGCCGGTTTTGAAATAGAAATATTTACAATAACAATCATAAGAACAACAACTGCCACATATACAAATACAAGTATTTTAGCTACATTATTAAGTTCTTGTGCATATTCACGTCGTTCATTTACCAAGCTATTCATTTTATTTTCTAATAATTCATTAAATGCAGCTTCAGCTTCCGTAATTGCACCAACGGTTGCACTCATTCCCATATTCGCATTCTGTGCACCTGCATTATCTCCTACAATGGCATAACTTGCAACATCACTTACTCTGTCCAACAAACCTCTTACAGCTTCTTTGTATGCTTCTGCTGCTCTTATTAACTCTGTATCTTCTAATACTTTACAAAGTTCAATCATTTCATTTATAACAGTTTCTGTATTTTTGATATCTTCCGGAACATCTTTAGCCATATCAGCTACAGCATCAGGAAATGGATACCATACCATCATTTGGTCTGTCATTTTTGCATCTTCTACTGCTTTTACAACATCAACTTCCAATTTCTCCAAGTCCATATATGTACTACTCACTAATTCCATACCTTCTATGGATTTTTCTGTTGCAGTACTACTTGCTTGTTCACTAATTACAAACAATACAAGCAATACTAAAAGAATTGACATAATTTTTACACCAATCTTGTTCATCATAATTATACTCCCTCC
>JAFWXB010000296.1 GCA_017523185.1 Lachnospiraceae bacterium
GCATCTTCAACTTCTTTATATGCTTCTTTTCCTACATCTGTTACAACAGATTCCTTAATTGGTTCCATATACTGTTCCAACATTGTTACTGCTATATCATGTTGCTCTACCATTTGATTTATGAGTTGTTGTTCTTCATAACCAATTGCACCTCGTGTTGCACTACGAACATCTGCCAATTCTGTCATTGCCTTTCCAATATCTCCTTGTGAAAATGCATAATATGTTAAAATATGATTATATTGTCCTGCCATATATACCATTAAAATAATTGCTGAAATTGATGCTAATGCTGAAATTGCAAGCGTAATAATAGAACTTGTTGTAAGTCTTTTCTTAATTCTCATTTGTTTTAATTTTTCCACCATACTACATTCTCCTTCTACCTGTTTTTTATTTCTCAAATTACTTATAACCAAATCTACGATTTTGTATCATATCCACATAAAAGATTTATTTCCATCCTACATTTATTTAATATTGAAAATGTTCAAAAATCTTGTAAAAGTGTGAAATTGTTCGTTCTGCTTTTATATTATTTACATAATATATTCTTGCATTATCACTTTATATACAAAAATGAATTCGTTTTTTTGATTAACCAGGTACTTTTATTATATAAAATATGGTGTGTCTTAGGTGTTCCTTATCCGTTCCTTTTGTGTGCTTTTTAAAAATATTTTCATAAAAATTCTGTTTATTTTTGTTTATTTATTATAAAATTCAGAATTTTTGTATTTTTCCTGTATTTTCATACTCTAAACTGGCAAGCGTTGTTTCTGCCCAACTGTAATTGAGTAAATATATTCCTTTAAAAAGACTTTCATATCCTGATACTTTATTCAGATAATCATATAAATCACATTTTATTTTACTTGGAATAATACGTCTTGTTCCACCCGATTTTTCCATAATATCCGATATTCCATATTCTTCCAATGTATTTTTTAACTGCATCGCAACTTTTCGAAAACGTGCTGTTGTACGTTCGCTATATTCTTCATTTTCCCACAAAATACCAATGGCATATTTTGAAGATACTAACCCACCTTGACGGTCAACAAGAATTGCCAAAAGTTCTTTTGCTTTTGCATTTTTAAACACAATTGGTTTTCCGTCAATAAAAATATCAAAATATCCAAATGTTTTTACAAATACGTTTGGAACATTTTCCATATCATTTGCCGGTTCTGATACTTGATATTCTTTTTTTGAAAAACCGGATAGACACAAATATACAACATCATTTTCATCTTTCTTTTTAAATACAAGATTGATTTTTATCTTTTTACCCGTAAAACTATCTGTATAAACAAGTTCTGTTGTTTCATTTTGCATTAGGCAATAAAACTTTTCTAATGTCAACGGACTTTTCTTTAAAAATTCTTCTTGTGAAATTCCATTTTGTTTCATATCTAACCATTTTTTCGTATCTATTTTCCATAAATGTTTCCAATTTTCTTCTAAATAAAGTGGCAATATCCATTCATTTTTTATCTTCAATACCATTTTCCAATGGATATCTTTTTCTTTACATTCTTGTAAATATTTCATAACCATACGAAAATCTCTATTTTCTTCTTTCAGTTGATTTCCCTCTTTTTCAATCGTAATATCACGATTACAAAATAGCACTTTTTCTTCATCTATTTGCAAGAAAACCCCTTCATAATATCTTGTTTCTCCAAGAACAATTGACCTATACTCTACATGTAATACTTCTTCATTTTGAGCATTTTGTTTCCATGGTAATACTTTTTTATATACCTCTATGACTTTAGCTTTATCTTTTTCCATTACAATATGCTCTGCCCAAAAATCCATAAAATCATATAATGCTAATGATACATTTAACAATGCTTTTCGGCTGTTTTCTTTTTCTACAATACATTTTGCAATTTGATTTTGAAAATCATATTCATAAATACTGTCATAAATCTTAGAAAGTGCTGTTATATAACAATTTGTTTTCTGTTGATTGTTTCTTTTACAATCATCTACAATATCTGTTATATTTTCCAAAATTCCAAATGCTTCCATTTTTCCTCTTTGAGAACGTCTTGAAATCGTGACATCACTAATATGAATCATATCACCATTTTTACAAACCAAACGATAATACAATTTTTTTGACATTTCTTTTTCTGCCAATTCTTGAATTGATTTTTGATATTTTTCTACATCATGTGGATGAATTAATGATAAAAAACCATCGAAATTTTTATCCAAAAGTTCTTCCGGTTTATATCCAACCATATTGCATAAACTGCTACTTACATATTCGAGATGAAATGGTTCTTCCAAACAATATTTGTGGAATCCGTTAATGCAGTCATCAAAAATCTTTTCTACATATTCTTTTCCCTGTTCTGTAATTGCTTTATACATAGTATTCACCTTTACATCATAATTTTGTTGTTATTGGTAATTTATAAAAAGATAGGGATAGCTGAGATGTTATCTCCTCTACCCCTATTTTTTAAAAGCTACATAAGGGATTTGAACCCTCAACCCCTTCATTACGAGTGAAGTGCGCTACCGTTGCGCCAATGTAGCAAATGTTTATTTTTTAAATACTTTGTATATCATAGCAAACTTTTTTTCAAAAATCAACCTTTTTTATTTTTTTATAAAATTTATATTTCCTTTTTAATGACTTCTCCTTAAAATTTCTTAATTCCTATAAAAATTTGACACAAATTTGCATTTTTTTTGTTTTCCTCACAATATCTCTTGACTTTCTACTCAAATAGTATAAAATAGTCCATATGTTTATCTTTAGTAAACAAAAAATCAACTTTTACAATTATTTTACAAATAATATGTAACTGTCTGAAAAACTTTAAATTTAATTTTAGGAGGCGATTATTTTGGATATTGGCAACCGTATGAAAGAATTGCGAATCCAATATGGACTTACACAACAAGAACTTGCAGACCGAGCAGAACTTACAAAAGGGTTTATTTCCCAACTGGAACGAAACCAAAATACGCCTTCTGTTAGTACACTTTTAGATATTATTCAATGTCTTGGAACAACGCCTGCTGAATTTTTTGCAGATGAAGAACCGGAACAGATTATTTTTAAAGAAACTGACTATTTTGAAAAAATTGATGAAAATAATAACAATACAATTGAATGGATAGTTCCAAATGCTCAAAAGAATGCTATGGAACCCGTTCGACTTACACTTCATCCCGGTGGAATCTCCGAAATTCTGCTTCCTCATTCGGGCGAAGAATTTGGTTATATTATAAAAGGAATGGTTCGCATTCATTATGGTGGAAAATCCTATACTGCTCGTGCAGGAGAATCGTTTTATTTTAAAGCCGGAAAAAAACACTATATAGAAAATACTTCCGCACGAGATGCGATTCTCATTTGGATTTCAAATCCTCCAAGTTTTTAACAAAATCGTAACATAATAATTTTTGAAAGGGGAAAACGGTTGCTTTTACAACCTGAAAAATTTATGAAAAAGGCTTTAATTAATTTTGTTGATATTTCAAAATCCTATAATGGAAATTTAATTTTAGATGAATTTAATCTCTATGTTAGAGAAAACGAATTTGTAACTCTACTTGGTCCATCCGGCTGTGGAAAAACGACTACACTTCGTTTATTGGGCGGTTTTGAAATGCCTGATAAAGGGAAAATTTATTTTGACTCCGAAGATATTACATATCTTCCTGCAAATGAACGTAAATTAAATACCGTTTTCCAAAAATATTCTCTTTTTCCACATATGAGTATCGCAGAAAATATTGCATTCGGACTTAAAATCAGTAAAAAAAGCAAAGCATATATTGATGATAAAATTAAATATGCATTAAAACTTGTAAATTTAGATGGTTATGAAAATCGTGCTGTGGACTCTTTAAGTGGTGGCCAACAACAACGTATTGCAATTGCTCGTGCGATTGTAAACGAACCAAAGGTACTTCTTTTAGATGAACCACTTGGAGCTCTTGATTTAAAAATGCGTCAAAATATGCAGTACGAACTCATTCGTTTAAAAGAAGAACTTGGAATTACATTTGTTTATGTTACACACGACCAAGAAGAAGCACTTACCATGTCTGATACAATTGTTGTTATGAACCAAGGCTATATCCAACAAATCGGTACACCTGAAATGATTTACAATGAACCGGAAAATGCCTTTGTAGCTGATTTTATCGGTCACAGCAATATTATTGATGGCACTATGATTGAAGATAAGGTTGTTGAAATTCTTGGTGTAAAAATGCCTTGTGTTGACGAAGGCTTTGGCAAAAATACCCCTGTTGACGTTGTCATTCGACCGGAAGACGTAAAACTTGTAGACCCTGCTGACGGATATTTAGAAGGTGATGTTACTTCTAACATCTTTAAAGGTGTGCATTATGAACTTGATGTTATGGCAAATGGATATGAATGGCTTGTCCATACAACAAAATTTGTACCGGTAGGTACTCATGTTGGTATTAAAGTAACTCCATTTAATATTCGGATTATGCATAAACCGGAATCTTCAGATGAAAAGGCGGTGGAAATTGATGAGTAACTTAAAACGTCAACTTTTAGCAGGTCCATATCTTGTTTGGATTGTTGGATTTATTATTTTACCTCTGGCAATGATTTTATACTATGCGTTTTTTAATCAAAATGGAGTTTTTACATTAGAATATATTTCACAAATCACAAGTCCTGTTAATATGAAAGCCATGTTATTATCATTAGAACTTGGTATTGCTTGTACTGTTATTTGTGTACTGCTAGCCTATCCTTTAGCTATGATTTTA
>JAFWXB010000297.1 GCA_017523185.1 Lachnospiraceae bacterium
ATACTGATAATGGAGATACGCTTTATGTTATGGACCAAATTTCCGATAAGCAAAATAAAGAAGAACATTGGATTGAAGATTTGTCCATTTCTACTGCAATGAAACAATTAAATGATAGAGATGAACAAATTATACGGTTGCGTTTTTTTGAAGGAAAAACACAAATTGAAGTAGCAGAAGAAATTCATATTTCTCAAGCACAAGTTTCACGACTTGAAAAAAATGCATTAAAAAATATGCGTACCTACTTAACGTAGGTACACATATACAAAAGTTCTTATACACATTTCCATTCTACCTGATGAGCCTCAAATCGTTCCGGAAGTATAAGTGTCCCTAGCATCTTTTCTATTACAGCTTGAGGAACAGTTTCTTTTCTGCTTTCATTTCTTCGCATTTGTTCTTCCCATTCTGTTTCTAAGTATACAATTCGTACAGATGCTTTATAATCTTCAAATAGTCGCTCTTGTTTTCCACGAATCATAGGTGTTAAATCGGTTGCATTCCAAATAAATGGAATTTTTTTTCGCAAATATTCTTTTGCTTGTTCTCTTGCTTCCTGAATAATGATTCCTTGATTGTCTGTTGGAGAAATTTTCATTTGTTTTCGAATGTCATCTAAAGAAACTACCTTATAATTTTCTCCATATTGTTGTATCCAAGTATCTTTTCCCGTTCCCGGAAGACCACTTAACATAATGACTTCTCCCCAAGTATCATTATACAATTCTTGTCCTAACCAAATATCTCTGCCTGATAAATAGGCATATTCCGAAAATACGTTTGGAAAAGAATATGGAGTTTTCAAACATTGATATTCTATTGCCAATTCTCTTGTTATATTTAAAAGCTCTAATGATTCCTCTTTTTCTTTATAAATTCTGCCTTTCATATCTGCTTCTACTAAAATACTTAACAATTCTATCGAAAAATCAGGTACTAATGTTCCATTTGCTGATATCTTAACCAAGCGATATTCCGGTTTTTCCTGTTCTAAAATATGCATAGGTACAGAATGATAACGAATCAGATTGCATATCGTCTCTCGAAATTCCAGTAAATCTTTTCTTCCACAAAATCCATATTCCAACCACAAAAACTCTCTTGTCATTCTCGCACCAACTGAAGTATGATTTGGTGAAATCCAATTCTCATCTTCCCATTTTGTACAAGGAATTTTACCAATATCGTGAAATAACGCTGCAAAAAAGACTTCTTGTTGCTTTCTTTGTTCTAATTTACGATAAGCATCTGATTTTACCAATTCTTCACATACCATCTGCGTATGTGTCCACACATCATCTTCGCCATGCCACATCAAGTTTTGATGTATTTGCTTCATTTTATTTATAAATCTTGAAATTTTTGAATCTTCAATTGCTTTCCAATTAATATTCCATTCTGGAGCTTGTGGTGCTAATATAAGCAATTCCATATATTTTTCTATCATATCTACCTTCTTTTTCCCAAATTATAATAATGTACAGCCTTCTATAACATCAACAATTCATTGTATATTTTAAATAAAACTGTTCATTATTTTTATTTACTTTGCACAAAATACTATGCTAAAGACAAATATCATACTACATAACGTTCATTAAATACTCTCAAATAATTTTTCAAATGGTACTGCTAATTGATTTGGAATAATTGGTCTATCTAACCAATGTGTATCTGATTCTTGTATCGCCTGTGCAAAAGATGCTCGTACATATTTTAATCGTTCCACAACTTGTCCTTGTTCTTCTACTTTAATATACAAACCTTCCATCATATCGGATAAATCCGTTTCTTTACATTGTCTTTCTGCATCTAAATTTAAACTTTCTGCAATTTTACACAATGTTTCTTTATGATTTGGTGTTCTATAACGAGAAGTTCCAAGCAAACGCAATAAATCTTTTTGGTTTTGATAAACACCTTCTTCTAATACAGGAACAGATACAATTGGCATTTGCTTAGTAAATTTCCTTCTAGAAGCTGTATCTAAGAAAATACCTTTTTCTCTGTCAAAAATATCAAATTCCAAAAAATAATGTTCCAATGCATCATAAAATACAGAATGTTTTGCATACATCCATTCACCATACATAATATATCGCGTTCCAAGAACTTCATAAAAACAATTTTGGTGTACACTTGCCCATTGCTTTAATAAATCATAATGGCGTTCTCTATATCCACCTGTTAAATAGTGTCCCCTACTTTGCAAAAGCAATTCTCCATTTGGAGAAAAAGAAATTGCAGAATTTGCTCCATCACATTTTTCTTCCACAACCAAATGTCGACCTGCTATTTGCGAAAAACGAATTTGTGATAAATCCTCATCTCCCGGTTGCAAACGAGAACCTTCCAAATGAGGTGTTCTTGGGTATTTTTTTAAATTTAATTCCATTTTCCTATCCTCCTATTTTATAAAAATATGATTTTTACTTATTTTTTCTATGGCATTTATTATACATCTTATTTTTTTAATACAATTTATGTTATGTATAATTCTAACTTTCATTATAACATCAATTACAAAATTTCACTATTAAACCTATAGTTTAACCAAACAAATATTCATAACCAAATAAGTGCTTTCATTTAATTCATTAAAAACTATCTTAACAATTATATTTTTGTAAGAAAAATGATAGCTATTTATTATTTATCGAACTCATACTATGTTCACTTCTTTCCTATTTGCATTAAAAAAACGCTGTCACATTATAAATGCGACAGCGTAATTTATTATCTATTATTTTGCAATTTTGTTTAATCTTTCATTTAATTCATATTTATCATCAGCACTAAAAGCACTACCAGCCATCTTAAGCATATTTCCAAGTGCCATCATGCCCATGAATTCCTGCATTTCTTTGCCCATGCCACCTTCACCGGATGTCATAGAAAATGCACCTTGTCCCATGAATTTAGCCATTGTTTCTTGTAAAATAGCTGCTGTTTCCGGATTTGCACTTAATACGCTTACTTTATCTTTTAAGCTGTAATATCCTTTTGGATATTTCATCTTCTTAGCTTTACGAGCTTCTACTGCTGCAGGGTCATCAAACCAGTTTGCACCTTCATTTCCTTCCGGAAGGTCATATGCATAATTGTGTTCTGCTACACCATTTAATGTGATTTCATTTGCTGTTACATCACCATATTTTGCAGTAACTGTGTTTGCACCATCATTTAATGGAACATTTTCAAATACAACTGCGTGGTCTACTGCTGGTTGTGTTGCAACTTCTACACCATTTACTACTAAAGTAACTTCCGGACAGTTTGTATAAACAGTTACGATTCTTTCTTCCGGAGCACGGTCTACGAAACGAACACCACAAACGTGAATCATTGGGTCTGTTGTCCAGTATGCTTTATAAATATAGAACGCATCTTTCTTTGTCTGACGGTCATAAGTTACAAGACCTTTGTTGTTACGACCTTTTACGCCACCTTCATCACGAGCATCTGCTGCAAAGTCAAACATATTCCATACATGTGTACTCCAAAGATATGGACGTGTTGCAAATGTCTTTAACATTTCATGATGGTAGTAAGAAGCATATTCTTCTGTATAGTCATGGTTTTCCGGTTCAATAGAGTGCCACATCAATACGTTTTCAGAACCATATTCAGATACACCAAGTGCTCTGTCAGGGTTTAATGCATGGAATTTATCAAACCAAACACCATTATCTTCTACATCACCTACATACCAACCAAAATAGTGATTATAACTTAATACATCTGTAATATATACATGTTCACTATCCATAGGAACCATA
>JAFWXB010000298.1 GCA_017523185.1 Lachnospiraceae bacterium
GAATCACAATCAGATTCAGAAAGTGAAATTGTTTCACAAGAAACAGAAACAGAAGATGTTGTTCCAATGATTAACATTGTTGGTATGTCTTTAGAAGAAGCAACACAAGCATTAGAAGAATTAGGAATTGAAATTTTTATTGCTGCAAGTAGAGAATCGGAAGAAGAAGAAGGAACCATTCTTGAACAGAGTGTACAAGAAGGCGTTGAAATTAAAGTTGGGGATTCCGTAACGGTTGTTACTGCCGGAAAACATATTAGTGTAGAATTACAAGAAGTACCAAATGTAGTAGGACTTTCTGAAAAAGATGCAGTTAATAAGTTAAACAACAAAGGATTTGTTCCTGTAAAAGAGTATAAATTAAGTGATACCGTAGATAAAGGTGATGTCATTTCCCAGTCTATTGATGCAGGAGATGAAGTTGAACCGGGAACAACCGTTGTAATTGTCATTAGTCAAGGAAAAGAACTTGTAAAAGTACCTACAAATCTTGTTGGAAAATATGGTGATGAAGTTGTAAATATATTACAGGATTTAGGCTTTAAAGTTGTGGTATATGATGAAAAATACCATGATGATTATGAGGTAAATGAAGTCTATAAGGTAGATAAAGCAGGAAAAGAACTTGAAGAAGGAAGCACCGTTAAGGTTTATGTAAGCCTTGGACCAAAACCGAAACCATCGGAAAGTGAATCCGAAAGCACAAGACCATCGGAAAGTGAATCCGAAAGCACAAGACCATCGGAAAGTGAATCGGAAAGTACAAGACCGTCGGAAAGCGAATCCGAAAGCACAAGACCATCGGAAAGCGAATCCGAAAGTACAAGACCGTCCGAAAGTGAATCGGAAAGTACAAAACCATCAGAAAGTGAATCTGAAAGCACAAAACCAGTAAGTTATAAATTTAGTCAATCTTATTCAAAAAGTGGAGCATCTTCTTATAAATATATTTTATCAGATGCGAATGGAGAAGTATTAAAACAAGATTCCGGAAGTGGAAATAGTATTACCATTTCTAAGAGTGGAATCAAAGCATCTTCAGGTCGTGTTTATATTCAATGGTATGGAAGTGCGAAAGAAGAAATGGGATTGGCATATGAAGAAAAAGTGTCATTTACACAGGAATAGGTAAATAATGCAAGGAAAGATTGTTAAAGGAATTTCCGGTTTCTACTACGTTCATGTAGTAGGAACCGGAATTTATGAATGTAAGGCAAAAGGCGTTTTTCGCAATAAAAAAATGAAACCACTTGTTGGAGATAATGTAGAAATTGCAATAGTAGATGAAGAAAAGAAAAAGGGAAATGTAGAGCAGATACTGGCACGAAAAAATGAACTCATTCGTCCTGCTGTTTCAAATATTGATATGGCACTTGTTATTTTTGCAGCAGCAAAACCAGAACCAAATTTTAATCTGCTTGACCGTTTCTTATGTATGATGGAATATCAGAATGTACCTGTTACTATTTGTTTTAATAAATGTGATTTAATTTCTTTTGAAAAAAGGCAGGAATTAGAATGTATTTATAAACCAGCAGGATATGATATGTTATTTACAAGTGCAAAAACAGGTGAAAATTTAGAAACATTGAAATTGCTTTTGCAAGGAAAAACAACTGCAGTTGCAGGTCCTTCCGGAGTTGGAAAATCATCATTGATTAACGAATTACAAGATGATGTTTTTATGGAAACAGGACAAATTAGTGAAAAAATAGAACGTGGGAAACATACCACACGTCATTCTGAAATTATTCCATTAGAAAATAATGCGTATATTATGGATACGCCGGGATTTAGTTCTATGGACGTACCGGGATTTGAAAAAGAAGATTTATGGAAATGTTATCCTGAATTTTTACCATTAGAACCATATTGCAGATTTCGTGGTTGCAGTCATATCCATGAACCGGATTGTGGCGTAAAACAGGCGTTAGAAGAAGGTACTATTAGTAAAGTGCGTTATGATAATTATGTATTGCTATATGAAGAATTAAAACAAGTGCGTAAGTATTAAAATATACAAATAGGATATTGTTTTGTTTGCAGTACAAAAACAGATGTTAAGTATTTTTGTATTTTCAAATATACTTTAATTATAGTTAGGAATAAAAGAAAAAACGAAAAGTAAAAAATGTTAGAAAAATACAATAAAAGTGGAGGAACTATGAATTGTTTATCACCATCAATTTTATCAGCAGATTTTAAAATATTAGGAGAGCAAATTCGTTTATTAGATGAAGCAGGAGCACAATATGTGCATATTGACGTTATGGATGGAAGTTTTGTTCCAAGTATTTCTTTCGGAATGCCCGTTATCAAATCTATTCGTAGTTGTACGGAACGTATGTTTGATGTGCATTTAATGATAGACGAGCCAATTCGTTATATTGATGATTTTGCAAAAGCAGGAGCCGATATTATTACTGTTCATGCAGAAGCATGTAAACATTTAGACAGAACAATTGAAGCTATAAAAGAAAAAGAACTTCTTGCAGGAGTTGCTATTAATCCTGCAACTCCTGTATGTATGATTGCACCAATTCTTGCAAAAGTAGATATGGTATTAATTATGACAGTAAATCCGGGCTTTGGAGGACAAAAACTGATTCCATATACGATTGACAAAGTAAGAGAAGTTAAGAAGATGGTAGATAAAATAGGAAACAAAATAGATATCCAAGTAGACGGAGGCGTTACATTTGAAAATGTAGAGCAGTTAATGGAAGCAGGAGCAAATATTATTGTAGCAGGAAGTTCTGTATTTAATGGAGAAATCGAAGAAAACGTGCGTTGCTTCTTGGATATTTTAAATTCTTAGATATCAAAAAAGTATGGAGTAAAAATTTATGCGAGTAGTAATTGTAACAGGTGGATATATTAACGATACATTTGCTATAGAATGGCTGAAAAAGAATAAGTATGATTATCAAATAGCAGCAGATTCAGGAATGGAATTTTTTTATCGAACCGGATTAGAACCTAATGTAATAGCAGGAGATTTTGATTCCGTAAAAGAAGAAATACTTTCTTTTTTTTCACAAAATCCTAATATAAAAGTGATTCGTTTAAATCCAATCAAAGATGATACAGATACGGAATTTGCCATTCGTTTTGCAATCAGCGAAGGAGCAGAACATATTACAATTTTAGGTGCAACGGGAACTCGTTTCGACCATGTGATAGGAAATATTCATTTACTTGGAATTGGCTTAGAAGAAGGCGTAACGATAGAACTTGTAGACAAATATAATCGTATTCGAATGGTGGATAGTCCGTTTAGCATGAAAAAATCAGAACAATTCGGTAAATATGTATCATTTTTACCATTTGCAGGGAATGTAAAAGGCGTTACGTTAAAAGGATTTCGTTATCCCTTAACAAATGCAACAATGGAGAGTTTTTGTTCTTTGGGAGTAAGTAATGAAATTGTTGAAGAAGTGGTAAGTATGGAAATAGAAGAAGGCATACTTCTTATGATAGAGGCAAGAGATTAAAAGATATTGTTAATAAAATAAAAGTATTAGGATTTTGAGGAGGAAATAGAAATATGAAATTAGGAATCGTAGGATTACCAAACGTAGGAAAAAGTACATTATTTAATTCATTAACAAAAGCTGGAGCAGAATCTGCAAACTATCCATTTTGTACCATTGACCCAAATGTGGGAATTGTAGCAGTACCGGATGAACGTTTAAAACTTCTTGGTGATATGTATCAATCAAAAAAGGTAACTCCGGCAGTAATTGAATTTGTAGATATTGCAGGACTTGTAAAAGGTGCAAGTAAAGGAGAAGGTTTAGGAAACCAATTTCTTGCAAATATTCGTGAAGTAGATGCGATTGTTCATGTAGTACGTTGTTTTGAAGATTCGAATATTGTTCACGTAGATGGAAGTATCAATCCGGTAAGAGATATTGAAACAATTAACTTAGAATTAATTTTCTCTGATATTGAAATTTTAGAACGTCGTATTGCAAAAGTGGCAAAACAAGCACGCATGGATAAAACACTTGCAAAAGAATTAGAACTGTTAGAAGAACTGAAAGCACATTTAGAAGATGGAAAAATGGCTCGTGTATTTGAAGTACCGGATGATGAAGATAAACAAGCATGGTTTGCATCTTATAATCTTTTAACTGCAAAATCTACGATTTATGCTGCAAATGTAGCAGAAGATGATTTGGCAAATGATGGGGCAGACAATGCAAATGTAACAGCTGTTCGTGAACTTGCAAATGCAGAAAACAGCGAAGTATTTGTAATTTGTGCACAAATTGAACAGGAAATTGCAGAATTAGATGATGAAGAAAAAGCAATGTTCTTAGAAGAATTAGGTTTAGAAGAATCCGGTTTAGAAAAATTAATTAAAGCAAGTTATAGTTTACTTGGACTTATTAGTTATTTAACAGCAGGTGAAGATGAAACAAGAGCATGGACTATCAAAAAAGGCACAAAAGCACCACAAGCAGCAGGAAAAATTCATAGTGATTTTGAACGTGGATTTATTCGAGCAGAAGTTGTAAATTACAAAGACCTTTTAGAATATAAGAGCCTTTCAGCAGCAAAAGAAAAAGGACTTGTAGGAACAGAAGGAAAAGAATATGTAGTAAAAGACGGCGACGTTATGTTATTTAGATTTAATGTATAAAAAATATATGATATAAATTATTTGCAATAGAAAGACATATTTTTCGTATTTTATCAATTATAATTTAATATAGAAATAAGTAGTAAATTTTCAGAAGTAATTTTGGGGATTTACTACTTTTTTTAGTTTTTTAGAAAATATATCTATGAAAAGCAACATTTAAAAAACA
>JAFWXB010000299.1 GCA_017523185.1 Lachnospiraceae bacterium
CCAGCTGGATAGATTATTGTAAAACATTGATTGATACATATCATATCGATAAAGTTGTAAGTATTGTTTCTGGTGGAAATACAGGACAAGAATCTATTTATAATGGGCTAAAAAAGGCTAATGAATTGTATTCAGAGGATAGTATTGTTTTAATTCATGATGGTGTAAGACCATTAATAGATAGAAATACAATTAGTAATGCGATTATATGCGTAAAAGAGAATGGTTCTGCTATAACTGTATCACCTGCGATTGAAACAGTAGTAATTAAACAGACAGAAGATAAAGTAGAACAGATATTAAATAGAAAAAGTTGTCATCATGCAAAAGCACCACAATGTTTTATTTTAAAGGATATTTTTGAAGCTCATAATAAAGCGAAAAAAGAACAGAAAAATGATTTTATAGATTCAGCATTTTTAATGCAATATTATGGTTATGAGTTACATACCATAGAGGGAACATCAGAAAATATTAAAATTACTACTCCAAGTGATTTTTATATGTTTCGTGCTATTGTAGAGGCAAGAGAAATTTCAGAAAATTTTAATATATAAAATTAAGAAAAAGGATGATTGAGATATGTGGTTAAAATCAGAACTATATAAGAAAGAGATGAAAAAAATTGCTCAATCAGACATAATTCCATGGGACAATTTAGATGGTAGAAGCATATTGATTACCGGAGCAACCGGCTTAATTGGAACAGCAATTACAAATGCATTATTAAGTGTGAGAGAAGAAAGAAACTTAAATATTATAATATATGCAATTGTTCGAGATGAAGAAAAAGCACGAAAAATTTTTGGAGAGCAATCAGAACGAATTGGATTAAACATTATAAAACATAGTGATATTCAAAATCCTTTAAAAATACAGAAAACCGTTCATTATATTATACATGGGGCAAATCCAACAGATAGTTCATTTTTTGTAAATAATCCGGTAGAAACAGCTAAAACAGCATTTTTAGGAACTGTTAATATATTAGATTTTGCATATAAGAAAAAAATAGAAAGTATGGTATTTCTTTCTACTATGGAAGTTTATGGATATCCAGAAAAAGGACATAAAGTTTTAGAAAGTGAAATTGGTAGTTTTTCTCCCACAAAAGTAAGAAATTGTTATCCAATTAGTAAGCAGATGTGTGAAAATCTTTGTTATTCTTATTTTGCAGAGTATACAGTACCAATAAAAATTCTTCGATTGACACAGACATTGGGTGTTGGCGTAAATTATAATGATAAGAGGGTTTTTGCAGAATTTGCAAGATGTGCAATAGAAAAGAGAGATATTGTGCTAAAAACAAAAGGATTAACAGAACGTTCTTACTTAGATATATCAGATGCTGTAACAGCTATTTTATTAGTATTACTAAAAGGAAAAAATGGTGAAGCATATACAGTAGCAAACGAAGATACCTATTGTTCTATATATGAAATGGCAAAATTAGTAGCAGACAAATATGGAATTAAAGTTAGAATTGAAGAAGAAGATACTACAAAATTTGGTTATGCAGATACATTGTATATGGATTTGGATACAACAAAATTGAAAAAATTGGGATGGTATCCACAATATAGTATAATAGAAACATATCAAAAGATGATAGAACAAATGGATGATAAGGAGTTTAAATAATATAGTTTTAAACTTTTTCTTTATAGTAGAAAAATGGATTTATTATTTGGAGGTTTTGAAATGTCAGAATATGATGAAATTATTGATAAGATTAAAAGTCAAAAATTTTATATATATGGTGCAGGTAGTTATGGAATAAAATTCGAGAAAATTATTACTAAAATGGGTGTCAAAGATAATTTCATGGGCTATGTAGTAACGAAAAGGAAGAATAATGAGGATTTATCAATTAAAGAAATTACTGAAGTGGAACATACGAATTTGATTATTATTGCATCACATTATGTAAATTCAAAAGAGATGGAACAAATGCTTCATAAATTAAATTTTAAAAATTATATTTTGGCATTTCCATATATGACAGAATTATATTTTGGATTACCATATAAAACAGGAGTAGCAGTAAATCCTAAAGAAATTGTTAAGGAATATATTAATATTAATTATCATGTTGTATTATATTTAGCAATAGATAGTATAATAAAAAATACAGAAATAGGCAAACAGTTATATATAAAAATGATGATGATGTATTCTAAAAAAGAAACTGCATTATATAAATTAGAACAATTAGAAAAAAGAGTAGAAAATTATAAAAGTGGAAAAATAGAAAATTATAATATACAGATAAGTGAAAATTGTAAAATGATAATGGATGGCTCACATCGTACTATGTTAGCATATTATTTTGATATTTCAAAAGTTTATGCAGATTTGTATTGTGTAAAGAAAGAAGATATTGAAGAGTACTATCATCCATCGGTTCATGAGGATAATTGTTTTTATAAATTATTTAGTAAAGATGAAATAAAATTATTGGAGAATGTAAAAAGAAATATTATGGGAAGTGAATATGAAAGAATATACATGTACTTCAAAATGTAGGTAGACAAAAGAGGGAGGAATAAAAACTAGTATGTGTAGTAATATGGAATTAGAAATAGAACTTATAAATTTATTTAATACTGATAAGGATATATACATATATGGGGCTGGAGTTGTGGGAAAGCGACTTTATAAAGTAATTGAAACAAAAAGGTTGGAACATAAAATAAAAGGATTTATTATTTCCCAGAAAAATAAAGAAAATTTCGTATGTGGGAAGAAAATTTATAATATAGGAGAGTTAGCAAACAAAGAAATAAAGATATTTGTAGCTGTAGGTGAGGCATATCAGAATGAAATATTATGTTATTTAAGTAAGAATGGATATAAAGATATTGTTGATGTGTATATCTATTCTTTTTTAAATGAAAAGTATATTCCTAAAGGTTTAAATAGAGGAGTACCTCAAGAGATAATTATAGATATCAATGAATTAATGGTAATGCAATTTCGACAGAATGTTTTTTTAAGATATGATATTCTTTTGTATTTGGATACATTTCAAAGAGAAAAAAAAGAAAAAATTATGGATTTTTCTAAGTATATCAATGTAAATGCAAGATTGGAAATTTGTGATAGTGGAGAAGAAATAGCATTAGCATTATATAGTGGTGTGAAAAATATTAAAATAAAACAGAATTATGATGGAGAACCTTGTAATTGTAATATAGATTGGCTTAAAAAAAGATGTTCAAAAGAAAAAGTAAAGGAAATAGAAGCATTACTGGAAGAATTAAGTATTAAATGGAGACAATATTTTATTGGAATTATATGGCCACCAGCAAATATATTAGGAGATACTATTATTCAAGAAATTCAAAAAAGTGCAGAAATAGGTAATGTATATGAATTGCAAATAGATTCCAAAGAGGAATTGAAAAATTTTATATGGAAAATCTATAATACAGATGATACAGAATTAAGTCAAATAGAGAATAAAGTGCAGAGAATGCAACAAGAATCAGTTTATAATATAAAGATTATTGAATTTTATTTGGATAATCCACATTTTTATATAAAAAGATATGGTCATACGATTTCAAAATATGGAATTGATATGAAAAGAGAAATTCGAAATAAATATTATAAAAGAATACATAATTATATATTTGATATTATTCTTCATACCACAGATAATTATTATCAAAGTAGAGAAATTAGAAAAATTATGGAGAAATATATAAATGATTAATGGTAAAGAAGAATTAGAAGCAATATTAAAAAAATATGAAATTGAGTATCAAGATGTGTGTTATATTTTATCTACAATTTTTTCAGTAAAGGGAATTAGAGAAAATAGAGATATTGAATTTATTTTAAAGCCACAGAAAAGAGAAAAATTACTGAAAAATTACATAGAAAGTGGTGGAAACGGCTATAATCCTTATAGCGAAGTAATTATTTTTAATGAAAACCTACAATGTCATTTTAATCCATATAGAATATTTGATATAGATGATGAGAAGCTTTTTGAAGATACCTATTCTGAAAAGTTAGAAGATGGTGCTAGAGTTGTAAAATTAGAGTTGTATGCAGCATTAAAGATTTTGTATAATAAAATAAAAGATAAAAAAGACATTGATTTAATAAAAGACAAAGGATTTTGGACGGAATCTTTTCAAAAAGAAGTAAATAAATATTTAGAAATTGCAAAAGAAAAGGGGTTTTCTATTTTTGAAGGAAATCGCCAAGAAAAATGGAAAGAAATATTTGCAAGAGAAAATTTGTATATTTTTGGAACAGGTGGTATCGGAAAAACTTTATTTAAAAAAATAGAAAGAGAAGGATTATCTGATAAAATAAACGGATTTTTAGTTTCAAAAAAAAGTGCAGAGTTTCTTTATTCAAAAAGAATCTATGATTTTTCAGAGATAGATAAATCAAATAGTAATATTTTATTAGCAGTATCATTTTTTAATATAGTAGAAACTAAAAAATTATTACAAGATATGGGTTTTGTTAATATAGAAGAAACATATATGTTTTTAGAGAAATATTAAGGATAGGATATTTTTAAATGAAATAAATTATGAGGTATATATGTTAAGGGTAAATATAAAAAAACAATTATTAGATATCATAGATATCATAGAAAATATTCATAAAAAGTGTAAATTAGAAAATGAAAATATCTTTATAGTGTTAGAAGAATGTTATGGAGCAGTTTTTTCAATTAAAATAAATTTTGGACATATATTCAAGAATGATTTATTCACTTTGAGAATATTAGATGAATATCTAGAAAAAGTAAACAATATATTAGATAATCAAAATATAAATTTAGAAAAATTAGATTATCTAATAAGTTGTATTGAGAAACTGAAAAAAGCAGTATTCGAATATAAAGCAGTACGTCAAGTAGCATTTTTTCCATATAAAGCTGAAATGTGGGATAGTTTAGAAAGTGTTTGGAAAGCCTTTCAAAAAGATACAGATTGGGAATGTTTAGTAGTCCCAATTCCATATAGCAAGTTTAATAAAAAAAAGCAAGAATGGATACCTTGTTATGATGGAGCAAATTTTCCAAAAGGGATACCTATTGTAGACTATCATATTTATTTTGTAGAAGAAGAAAAGCCAGATGTAGCATTTATTCATAATCCATATGATGAATATAATCTTGTTACAAGAGTTGATAGCAGATATTTTTCGCATGAGTTAAAAAAATATGTAAATAAGTTAGTATATATACCATATTATTTAAATGCTAGAACAGTATCGGATAATCATTTGAATTTATCTGCATATAAATATGTAGATTATATTATGGTTCAATCTGAGGCATTTAGAAAAAGATTCATAAATACTCCTTACTATAATAAAGTAAAAGCATTTGGTTCTCCAAAATTAGATAGAGTAATACATATGAATAATATGCAGTTAGAATTATTATCAGACTGGAAAGAGATATTAGAGGGAAAAAAGATAGTACTTTTAAATACAAGCTTAAAATCTTTTTTAAAAGACGGAAGACTTTATTTAGAAAAATTGCATATATTATTTCAACAATTTAACAAATATAAAAATTCTGTGGCATTATTATGGCGTCCACATCCATTATTTAAAGCAACAATCGAATCTATGAGACCTGAATTATTGCAAACATATGAGGTTATTCAAAAAGAATTTTATGATTTGCAAATCGGTGTTTTAGATACAAATCCTGATATTACATATAGTGTTACAATAGCAGATGCATATATAGGAGAAAGCAGGTCATCTGTTATTAATCTTTTTTTAGGTATTGGAAAACCAATATTTATTTTAAATAATCTTATTATAGATAATTATAGACAAGAAGAAAAACATTTGGTTTCTATTAAAGATATGTGTAAAGTGAATAATCAATGGTATATTTTGACAGAGTATAATGGGATTTTTGGAATGAATAAAGACTGGGAAAATATAGAACGTATCCATTATTTTGAAAATGAAGTAAATTGGGAAGAACTTTATGTTAAGATGATATATGAGAAACAAAAATTGTATTTAATTTCTTTGTTTAAAGTAGAATGTATTTCTTATGATTTTTTACAAAAAAATACAAATAAGATTTGGAATGATGGAGAATCAACTATATTGGATAGAAATATGTTTATATTTATATATAAAAATATGATTTGTTTTGTTCTTGGAAAAAAAGGAAAATTGATTACTTTTGATAAAAACGGAAATAAAATAAAAGAATTTTCTAAAGGAATAGAACTTTTAAAACAATCCGTTCAAAAAAATATTTTTGAAGAAATTTTTTCAGCAATACAAGTAGGAAGTTGTATTTGGATGGTTGCCACATATACAAATAAAGTATTATGTTTTGATATGGAAACAGAGCAAGAGCTAATTTATTCTGTTGGGAATGAAAATATGGGATTTTCAGGGATAGCAGAAGATGGAAA
>JAFWXB010000300.1 GCA_017523185.1 Lachnospiraceae bacterium
CCAATTCGGATAATTTGTCCTAATACTTGCTTGTTTGGCAAACGTTCCTTATCATTATCTACTTTTATAAGAAGTTGTGCTTCTACAAAAACAATGATAAGATTTACAAATTTAGATATTACAGTTGCAATTGCAACACCTTGTACACCCATATCAAAAACAAATAAAAATACAGCATTTAATATGAAATTTAATACATTTGCAATAATAGTTGCAATCAAAGATTGATGCATAAATCCAAATGCTCGTAAATAACCTGAGAAAATAGGAATTAAGGCATTTAAGAAACAAAAACCACCTACAATTTCAAGATATATTTTAGCCGGAGCTCGTAATGATTCTGCTATCCCAACTATGGAGAGGACGGAGTTGCCAAAGAAAAACAAAAAAGCACCAAGAAGGATTCCTAAAATAGCATTAAAAAAAGCACCTAATTGTCTTGCCTGATAGGCAACTCCGGGTTTCCCAGCACCGATATTTTGGGTCATAACTGCCATCATACCGGAGGAGATAACGGAAAACATGATAATAAACATTCCTATATAAGTATTTGCAGTACCAACTGCACCAACTGCTTGGTCGCTAACAGACGATAACATCAATGTATCCACCATACCTGCTAACATATAAAAAAGTGTTTCAAAACAAATAGGAACAAAAAGTTGTCCCAAATTTTTTCTGTTATGATTCATTGTATTTCTCCAAAAAGCTTTATAAATGTGTGTTTAACATGAGTTCGACAAAAATGAATATTATAAAATAAACTTTAAATATGTTTGTCGAATTTATGTTATGTATATTTTATTATCACATATTTTAGCTAAAATTATGGAACAAATCTCACATTATTTCGCTTGAAAATTGCATATTTTCTATATTTTTGATATGATTTAGAAAAATATAGATAAGGTAGGCATATATTTTGTATTTAGAATTAAAAGAAAATAAACCACATGGCACAAAAGAATATCCTTATACACAATATTTTATTCGTCGTATGTATAAGACTTCAAAAACAGCATTTCATATTCCTGTACATTGGCATGAAGAACTGGAAATTGTTTATGTTAAAGCAGGAAAACTTACAATTTGTATTGGAGAAGAATTATTTCATGCAGGAATAGGAGATGTATTTTTTGTCAATTCCGGTGAATTGCATTTTATGGAATCGGATGATATGTCAGTAGAGTATTATACATTGTTATTTCCATTAAAATTTATTTCTTTTCAAACAGAAGATTTATTAGAACAAGAAGTTTTACAGCCACTTCGTATGAAGCAATTATTATTTCCAACAACAATAACAAATGAACGAGTAAAAGAACAAATTGTAGAAGTCTTAAAGAAAGTAGTTTTGACTTATGAAGAAAAAGAAAAAGGATATCAGCTTCGCACAAGAATTTTTCTTTTAGAAATAATGGAATTATTAATAGAAGAAAAGAGTTTTTATAAGTCTTTTGGAAAGACTTCCAGTATGCAAAGAGATATGCTTTCATTTATACAGGCACATTATACGGAAAAAATAACATTAGAAATGTTAGCAGAAGAATTTCATTTATCACAAAAATATATTTCCTATTATTTTAAAGAACATTTTTCTATTAGTTTTATGCAGTATGTAGGTCATTTGCGAATGACAAAGGCAAAATCGTTATTGGAACATACAGATTTATCTATTACAGAAGTAGCATTATCAAGTGGATTTTTTAGTGTTAATTTATTTATTCGTAATTTTAAAGAAATGTATCAGATGACACCATTACAATATAGAAAGAAGTCTGTATGATGGAAACGTCTATATTTTTTGCAATTATAATACATAAAAAGTTAAAAAAATGAAAATAACACATTGTATAAGTATAACTTATAAAAAACATTAAATAATTTAATATATACACATTCGTTGTGATATTGTCAATAAAAAAAATAAATGGTAAACTTTAGAAGCTGATAATAACAAACATTTATTTTGTGAAAGAGGTAAAAAAATGAAAATGATGTCACTCAAAGAAGAATTAGCAGGAAATTCATATCCGGGACGTGGAATTGTAATCGGACGTTCTAAAGATGGAAAAAAGGCAGTTACAGCATATTTTATTATGGGAAGAAGCGAAAACAGCCGTAATCGTGTATTTGTGGAAGATGGTGAAGGTATTCGTACACAGGCATTTGACCCTTCTAAATTAAGTGACCCAAGTTTAATTATATATGCACCGGTACGCGTATTGGGAAATAAAACAATTGTTACAAATGGTGACCAAACAGATACCATTTATGAATTAATGGACAAACAGATGACATTTGAACAGGCTTTAAGAACACGCGAATTTGAACCGGATGCACCAAATTATACACCACGTATTTCAGGCATTATGCATATTGAAAATGGAACATACAATTATGCAATGTCTATTTTAAAGAG